>JAQGNC010000117.1 GCA_028292065.1 Betaproteobacteria bacterium | reverse complement strand
GAGACCGGCGACATCGAAAAGTCGCAGGGCTGGACACCGCTGGTGCTCGACACGAACGGCAACGGCCAGCGTGACGCATGGACCGAACCCGGCAAGCCGCAGGAACCGGGCAAGGACATGCGGATCGGCGCGACGTTTTACGCCGTGATGCCGAGCCCGACCGACGGCTCGGTCTGGGGCGTGATCCGCGGCAACCCGGGCACGGTCGTTCGCCTCGACCCGACCAAGAACCCGCAGAAACCGATCGCCGAGCAGTTCCACGTTCCGCTTCCCGGCTTTGGTCCGCGCGGCGGCGACATCGATAAACAGGGCCGGGTGTGGGTGTCGCTCGCGAGCGGCCACATGGGCATGTTCGACCGCCGCCTGTGCAAAGGCCCGCTGAACGGACCCAAAGCGACCGGCAACCACTGTGACGAAGGCTGGAAGTTCTTCCAGTACCCCGGTCCGGGCTTCAAGGGCATCGGCGAGAACAGTGCCGAGGCGAGCTACTACTCGTGGGTCGACCAGCACAACACATTCGGTCTCGGCGACGACATTCCGATGTCCACGGCGAACCTGATGGACGGCCTCGTCGCGCTGAACAAGGACGGCAAGATGGTGTCGATCCGGGTGCCCTACCCGCTCGGCTTCTATGCCAAAGGTTTCGACGGCCGCATCGACGACCCGAACGCCGGCTGGAAAGGCCGCGGCCTGTGGGCTGCGAACGGTGATCGCACGCCGTGGCTGATCGAAGGCGGCAAAGGCACGAAGCCGCTGGCTGCACATTTCCAGCTCAGGCCCGATCCCCTGGCGCACTGAAACGCATTGAAGTCATAGCGGCGCGGGTGACAGGCTCGCGCCGCTGATTTCGTATAGGGGAAGCGTTCGATGGATTTCGTGCTCGACTACATCTCCGTCACCACGTTCTGGACCGTCCTCTTCATCGTTCATGCGTTGCTGGCGGTGGCGCTGCTCGGCGCGCTCACGCATCAGGCGGTCGCGGTGTGGGGGCCGGTGCGGCTGGCGTCCACCCCCGGCGGCTCTGCGCCCGGCTTCGTCACGCGCTTTCGTTCGGTTTTCGCGCCGAGCTACGCCGGCGTCGTCTGCCTCTTGTGGGTTCTCGCCTTCATCTTCGGCGCGATCATCTACACCAAGTACCGCATTTACGTGCGCATCCCGATCGAGCAGCAGGGCCTCTTCAAGACCTTGGGCGCGTTCGAGCTGAAAGAGCACCTCGTCACGATCGGTCTCGGGCTTTTGCCGATCTATTGGTATCTATGGAAGAACGCGCGCAATGCTGTCTATGACAGCTCGCGCAAGTGGCTGACGATCGTGTTGGCCGCGATCTGCTGGTACGGCTTCCTGACCGGCCACGTGCTCAACAACGTGCGAGGCTTCGGATCATGAGCGCGGCGGCCCAGACGCAATCGGCACCGTCGGACCGGCGACGCATCTTCGCCTTGGTGTTCGGCGTGAGCTTCGCGGTTTTGTATGTGGTTTGCGACATGGCCGCGCTTCCGATGTTCACCTATCACCCGGGAAGCGACCGCATCGATCTGGGCTTCACGCCTGCCCGGCCGGACGAAGGTCCGGCGATGTACTGGTTCGGCTGGATCGCCACATCGGCACTCGGCGCGTTCGTCCTCGCGTTGGGCGCTGCCCTCCTGCCGCAAAAAGCCGGCGCCAAAATCCCTTTGGCGCTGGCGTGGATCGTGCCGATCGCCCTCGTGCCGGTCCTCATCTACTCGCTGAAGTTCTACTGGCGATGGTAGCAGTGCGACGGCTTCGGATTACAATCGATTCGGTTAGCGTCGTGTGAAAGAGATGGAGACCAATATGCTGATTCGGACGATCGCTCTGGCAGCGGGCTTGGCAAGCGGATGCGTGGCACCGCAGGCGCTGGCCGGCGGCGACGACTACGAGGCGGCGAACGACATCAAAGGCGCCGGGCCGGCGTACTTCGGTTTCGTGCGTGACGCGCGCGGCTCGCCCGTGACCGATGCGGTGGTCATGCTGCGGCCCAAAACCGGCAAGCCGGTGCCGCTCAAGACCAATGCGCTCGGCCTCTACCGCGGCCACGTCAGCAAGGACGTGCGCCCGGACGACGTCCAGATCTCCTGCGAAAAATCGGGCTATAAGCAGGCCAAGGTTTATCGCCGCACGCCGCCGGGCTCAAAAGACATGTTCATAGAGACCGAATGCACCTTGCAGCGTCTGTAAGAAGCTGCTGCGCGTTTCTCGCGCGTCTCGTTGTTCTTGTTCTTGCAGTTAGCGGTAACCACACGGCGCACGCTGAAGTAGCGCCGGAGCCGCCCGACACCATCCTCGTCAACGCCAAGCTCGTCGTCTATGACGGCCCGCCCGCGCAGGCGCTCGCGGTGCGCTCCGGCAGGATCGCTGCCATCGGCACTACGCGCGACATTCGCGCGATGGCGGGTCCCGCGACGCGCGTTATCGATGTCGGCGGCCGTACGGTCATCCCCGGTCTCATCGATTCGCACATCCACGCGATCCGCGCGGGCCTCACTTACACGACCGAGGTGCACTGGACAGGCGTGCGCACCCTTGTCCAGGCGCTCGACCGCATTCGTAGCGCCGCGAAGCTCGCTCCAAAGGGGACGTGGCTGGTCGTCGCGGGCGGCTGGACCGATCGGCAGTTCCGCCAGGACCGCCGGCCGACGCAGGCCGAGATCGCGGCTGCCGCGCCGGATCATCACGTTTACGTCCAGGAGCTTTACAGCCGCGTCCTGCTCGACCCCGGCGGCAGTGCCGCGCTCGGCATCGATTCAGAGCTGGCCGCGCGCCTGACGATGGAGCGCGACAAGGGCGGCAAGCCCACGGGATGGCTGAGCGGCGACAACCGCGCGATCAGCGACCTCTTCAACCTCCTGCCGCGCCCGACGTGGTCGCAAAAGATCGAAGGCACGAAGGCGTTCTTCCGTGCCCTCAACGCCATGGGTCTGACGGGCGTGCTCGACCCCGGCGGCTACAACCTTGCGATCGAGGACTACCAGCCGCTGCTGCAGATCTGGCGCGAACGCGGACTGACCTTGCGCGTGCGCTACAGCCTGAGCGCGCCGCGCCGCGACCACGAGCTCGAGGATTTCAAGGCGCTGACGCAGCTGATGCCGATGGGTTTCGGCGACGAGTGGCTGCGTTTCAACGGCATCGGCGAGAACGTCACGTGGGGCCTGTACGGCAACGACGATCCGAGCGAAGCGCAGAAGGCGCAACTCTACGATGTGCTGCGCTGGGCGGTCTCGCGCGGCATGACCGCGACCTTCCACTGGCACAACGACCGTCCGCTCCACCATCTGCTCGACGTGCTCGAGCGCGTCAATGTCGAGACGCCTGTCGCGAGGCTGCGCTGGTCGATCGCGCATCTCAACGATGCCTCGCCGGCGAGCCTCGAGCGCATGAAAGCGATGGGCCTGGGGTGGCTCGTGCAGAACGCTTTCTACTTCCGCGGCGAAGCGTTCCTCGGCCAGCGCGGCGCCGACGCCGCGCGCACCGTGCCGCCGATCGTCAGCGCCGTGCGGCTGGGCCTGCCGGTCGGCGGCGGTACGGACGCGCATCGGGTGATGGGGCCGAGTCCGTTCGTCGCGTTGCAATGGATGCTCGACGGCAAGACCGTCTCGGGGATCGCCATGCGAGCGCCTGCGGAGCTCCCGACGCGAATCGACGCGCTGCGTCTCTATACGCAAGGCAGCGCGTGGTTCACCTTCGAAGAGCGGAATCGCGGCGCACTCGCAGCGGGCCGGCTTGCCGATCTTGCGGTGCTGAGCCGCGACTACCTGACCGTTCCGGTCGCAGAGATCGGCGGCACGGTCTCTCTGCTGACCATGCTCGGCGGCCGCATCGTGTATGCCGATGGGCCTT
>JAQGNC010000100.1 GCA_028292065.1 Betaproteobacteria bacterium | reverse complement strand
TCAAGGAGAACATGGAACTGCAGCTGGAGCATTGCGGCGAGGCGCCGTTCTACACGCTCGGGCCGCTGACCACCGACATCGCACCGGGCTATGACCACATCACGTCGGCGATCGGCGCGGCGATGATCGGCTGGTACGGCACTGCGATGCTGTGCTACGTCACGCCTAAAGAGCACCTCGGGTTGCCCGACAAGAATGACGTCAAGGACGGCATCATGGCGTACAAGATCGCCGCGCACGCCGCCGACCTGGCCAAAGGACATCCCGGCGCGCAGATCCGCGACAACGCGCTGTCCAAGGCGCGCTTCGAATTCCGTTGGGACGACCAGTTCAACCTCGGCCTCGATCCGGACAAGGCGCGCGAGTTCCACGACGAGACCCTGCCGCAGGAAGGCGCCAAGCTCGCGCACTTCTGCTCCATGTGCGGCCCGCACTTCTGCTCGATGAAAATCACGCAGGACGTTCGCGAGTACGCGGCGCAGCAGGGCGTGGCCGAAGAGCACGCGCTCGCGAAAGGAATGGAAGACAAGGCCGCGGAGTTCGTCACGGGCGGGTCGGAGATTTACACGAAGCTTTAGAGCTCGCACGCGGCGAGCTCCAAGGTGTGTTCGGTCGTGAAAATGGATCCTGGCGTGCGCCAGGATGACGAGCCAAACCACCCATCCCGAGTCCGTCATACTGGACCGCGCAATGCGCGAAGTGATCCAGTATCCATTTTGATGTAGTGAAAGTGGATCCTGGCGTGCGCCAGGATGACGAGCCACCCACCCGCGTCCCAGAGTTCTCCCGAAGGGAAAGGAGCGTTATCCCTGCCGGGACGACGGTCCCCTCCCCTTCAGGGGGAGGGACAGGGTGGGGGTGGTTTCATCACTTCATCGCCGCGTCTCCCTGCCCCTTCACGTACAATCCCCGCCGATGGACCCCATCATTCTGCTCAAGGCGCTGATACTCGGCGTCGTCGAAGGTCTCACCGAATTTCTTCCGATCTCGAGCACCGGCCACCTGATCATCGCGGGGCAGCTCCTCGATTTTCACGACGAGAAAGGCAAGGTATTCGAGATCGCGATACAGACCGGCGCGATGCTCGCGATCGTCTGGGAATACCGCGCACGCTTCGCAAGCGCGCTGACCGGCATCACCCACGACCCCAAAGCGCAGCGGTTCATCCTCAATCTCATCGTCGCGTTCATGCCTGCGGCGGTGCTCGGTCTCGCGTTCGGCAAGTACATCAAGGCGCATCTCTTTCACGCGGTGCCGGTCGCGCTCGCTTTCATCGTCGGCGGGTTCGTCATCCTGTGGGTCGAGCGGCGGCGCCCGCGCACCGTCGTCGTCGAGACCGTCGACGACATGACTTGGAAAGACGCATTGAAAGTGGGCATCGCGCAGTCGTTCGCCCTCATTCCAGGCACCTCGCGCTCGGGCGCGACGATCATCGGCGGCATGCTGTTCGGTCTTTCGCGCAAGGCCGCAACCGAGTTCTCGTTCTTCCTCGCGGTGCCGACGCTCATCGCAGCAGGCCTTTACGATCTGCTCAAGCACCGCGACCTGTTGAGCGCGGCGGACGTGCCGGTCTTCGGCGTCGGCCTGATTGCTGCATTCATCTCGGCGTTCATCTGCGTGCGCTGGCTGATCCGCTACATCGCTACACACGATTTCACGGTGTTCGCGTGGTATCGAATCGCGTTCGGGGCGATCGTGCTGTTCACGGCGTACACCGGGCTCGTGACCTGGGCGGGTTGAGTCGCCGCTGCGTCATGGATCAAACCGGGGTCAGACCCCGAAATGCCGGGGTCTGACCCCACCGCGAAAACCGGGTCCGGCCCCATGTCTATGCGGGGTCTGACCCCATGATTTCCCTCGATCGTTACCGCGAGCTTTTCCTGGTGCCGCAGGTGCGCTCGGCGCTGCTCGCCTCGATCGCGGGGCGCGTGCCGATCGGCCTCACCGGTCTGGCGATATTGCTTTTCGTGCAGAGCCGCTCGGGCTCGTTCGCGCTCGCCGGCAGCGCCAGTGCCCTGTACGTGCTCGGCCTCGCGGTGATCGCACCTTTCCTCGGCCGCGCCGTCGATCGGCTCGGCCCGCGTCCGATCCTGCTGGTGTGCGGGGTCGCGTATCCCGGCGCGCTCGTCGGGCTCGCGCTGCTCGTGCTCGCCGGCGCGCATGCCGCATGGGTCTCGATTGCCGCGTTCGCCGCGGGTGCGTCGCTGCCGCCGGTGAGCGCGTGCATACGCGCGCTGTATCCGCGCCTCATCCGCGAGCCGTCGCTGCTGCAGACCGCGTACTCGGTCGACTCGGCGCTCGTCGAGCTCGTGTTCATCCTCGGGCCCGCAGTCGTTGCGGCGTGTGTCGCGACCGGTTATCCCGAAGCGGCGCTATTCCTGGCGGCACTCGCCGCTGGAATCGGGACAGTTGTGTTCGCCCGCGCGCCTGCCATCGCTCGCTGGACCGCGTCGGCCGCATACAGGCCGCGCAGCTGGCTCGGCGCACTCAGTCCGCCGAAGCTCCTGGTCGTGTTCGGCGCGACGATCCTGTACTCGGTCGGATTCGGATTGTTCGAAGTCGCGGTGTCGGCGCACGCAGCCGCCAAAGGCACACCGTCCGCGGCGGGTATCGCGCTCGCGCTGACGAGCGTCGGCAGCGGCGCCGGCGCGGTGGTCTACGGCTCGCGCCACTGGCGCATGCCGCTGCCGCGCCAGTTCCTGATCGCGCTGACGCTGATGGCCGGGGGCATCCTGCTGCTCGCGCCGATCGACAACCTGGTCGTTTATTCGATGGTCGCGATCGTCGCGGGCGTGCCGATGGCCACTGCGATGGCCGCGCAGTCGCAGCTCGTCTCGGTACTCGCCTCGCGCGAGCGTCTCGCCGAAAGCTTCACGTGGGCATCGACGTGCCTGCTGGGCGGAGTCAGCGCGGGGATCGCGCTCGGCGGGTGGATGGCGGAGCGGTATGCCGCGTACTGGCTGGTGGTCGCGGCAGCCGTGAGCACGGCGATGGCCGCAGTGTTGGTGGGGGCGTTGCTCGGGATCAAACCGGGGTCAGACCCCCCATAAAGCCGGGGTCTGACCCCAACCGAACCGGGGTCTGACCCCGATGAAGCCGGGGTCTGGCCCCGCCGCGACTGTCGTCCTGGCGAACGCCAGGATCCATTTTGAAGTTAGACCGCGTTTGAAAATGGATTCCGGATCACATCCGCTACCGCGGGTCCGGAATGACGAGTCGCGATCAGCTCTGCGTCCAGGGCAGCCCGGCAGCGCGCCAGCCGCCGACGGTGTTGCGATGGCCTTCGCCGTCCTTGTCGCCTTCGAAGCCTTCGAGCACGTTGTAGGCGTCCGTATAGCCCGCCTGCATCGCGAGCATCGCCGCGTTGTGCGAGCGCCCGCCGCTGCGGCAGATGAAGAGCACCGGCGCGTCCTTGTCGTCGACCTGCTGCTCGAGCTGCTGCACAAAATCGGGATTGGGACGGCTGCCGGGCCAGGTGAGGAGCTCGACTTCGACCGCGCCGGGAATGCGCCCGACCCAGTCGAGCTCGGCGCGGGTGCGCACGTCGACGATCCTGGCGTCGGGAGCCTGGCTCAGGACCTCGTGGGCTTCCGCCGGGGTCAGCGCGCCTTCGTACGGCAGGCGCATTTCCTTTGCGCGGTCGCGGGCTTTTTTCAGCGTGTCCTCGATGCTCATGTCGATCCCCGGAAAAGTGGTGGATTCTAGCACCGGCACCACAACGGCCCGGCGCGCACTACAATGGGGCGACGGCACTCACAACCCGCACCGAGTTGGTGCGGGCCGGGGGCGTAGGTGCGCGCAACCCCTTGTGGCACAATGCGTTTCTCGCCGAATGGGCTGGCATAGTTCCTGCTCAAACGGCATCCCCGTTAGCTACACGCTACACCCTTCACAACCCAGGAGAATACCAATGGCAGGCGGCGCCGACGTCTTGAAAATGATCAAGGACAACGAGGTCAAGTTCATCGACCTTCGTTTCACCGACACGCGCGGCAAAGAGCAGCACGTGACGGTACCGACCAAAGCGTTCGACGACAGCAAGTTCACCGACGGACACGCTTTCGACGGTTCCTCGATCGCCGGCTGGAAAGGCATCCAGGCGTCGGACATGTTGCTCATGCCGGACCCCGATTCGGCGAACCTCGACCCTTTCACCGATGAGCCGACGCTCATCCTCACGTGCGACGTCGTGGAGCCTTCCGACGGCAAGGGCTACGACCGCGATCCGCGCTCGATCGCCAAGCGCGGCGAGGCTTACCTGAAGTCGAGCGGCCTCGGCGACGTGGCCTATTTCGGTCCCGAGCCCGAGTTCTTCATCTTCGACGCGGTCACCTGGAACGTCGACATGTCCGGCTCCTTCGTGAAGATCAAGTCCGAAGAAGCCCCGTGGTCTTCGGGCGAGGATTTCGACGGCGGCAACATGGGCCACCGTCCCGCGGTCAAAGGCGGTTACTTCCCGGTGCCCCCGGTCGATTCGCTGCAGGACATCCGCTCGGCGATGTGCATGGCGATGGAAGAGATGGGCGTCGAAGTCGAGGTCCATCACCACGAAGTCGCGGCCCCCGGCCAGTGCGAGATCGGCACCAAGTTCAACAGCCTGGTCAAGCGCGCCGATTGGAACCAGATCATGAAGTACGTGATCCACAACGTCGCGCATTCGTACGGCAAGACGGCGACCTTCATGCCGAAGCCGATCGTCGGCGACAACGGCTCGGGCATGCACGTGCACCAGTCGATCTGGAAAGGCGGCCAGAACCTGTTCAGCGGCAACGGCTACTCGGGCCTGTCGGAGATGGCGCTCTACTACATCGGCGGCATCATCAAGCACGCCAAGGCGCTCAACGCGATCACCAATCCGGGAACGAACTCGTACAAGCGTCTCGTCCCCGGTTTCGAAGCCCCGATCAACCTCGCGTACTCCGCGCGCAACCGCTCGGCTTCGATCCGCATCCCGTATGTGTCGAACCCGAAAGGCCGCCGCATCGAAGTGCGTTTCCCGGACCCGACCGCCAACCCTTATCTCGCGTTCACCGCGATGATGATGGCTGGCATCGACGGCATCCAGAACAAGATCCACCCCGGCGATCCGATCGACAAGAACCTCTACGACCTGCCGCCCGAAGAAGCGAAGAAAGTCCCGAACGTCGCCTCGTCGCTCGACGAAGCGCTGGCGGAGCTCGATCGCGACCGCGAGTTCCTCACGCGCGGCGGGGTGTTCTCGAACGACATGATCGATGCTTACATCGCGCTCAAGATGGAAGAGGTCACGCTGTTCCGCATGACCACGCACCCGGTCGAGTTCCAGATGTATTACAGCCTGTAACGGTGCTTGCCCGCCGGCTCGCAGCGTTCAAGCAGAGCAGACCGAATGCTTGACGGCTCGATCAGAGCCTGCAAGCAGAAGAAGAAACAGGCGGGCCGCTCGTGCCCGCCTTTTTTTTCGCCCTTCGACACACGACGACGGATAGTGCGCACCATGCGAGTGCATTGCCACTGGTGGTTCACTGACATAGACTTCGATGGCGTTTTGCCCCGCGGCGAGTCAACCGCGGCGGGACGCGCGCATTACAAGCTATGGAATGAGCCCCGCCCGTATGTCGAAGCGTTACCTTCCCGCCGTGCTGCTGTTCACTGCCGCGTCGCATTGCGCTCACGCGGAGATCTACGAATGCGTGGACCAGAGCGGCAACAAGCGCTTCACGAATATCGCTGCCGAAGCGAAAGGCTGTCGCGTGCTGAACGTCGGCCCGGTCGCCCCGCCGACCCCCACCGCGCCCGCAGCGGCTGCGCCCGCGACCGCGGGCAAAGCGTCTCCGGCGCGACCGTCCGCCACGCCTACGCCCGCCAACTTCCCCCGCGTCGACGCCCAGACGCAGAACAGTCGTGACAACGACCGCCGCCGCATCCTCGAGAACGAGCTCGGCAACGAGCAGAAGCTCCTCGACCAGGCGAGGAAGGAGCTCGCCGCCCAGGAAGCGACGAGGCTCGGCGACGAGCGCAACTACCAGCGCCTGCTCGACCGTCTCGAGCCTTTCAAGAAGAAGGTCAAGCTGCACGAGGACAACGTCGCCAATCTCCGTCGCGAGATGGCGAACATGCGCTAGCGCCTCGCGGCGTAGATCCTGCCCTACGCCAGTCGCTTCGAGTGGCGTAGATCTTGCTAAAGCCGTCGTCCGCAGACAATGACGATGGTGACTCATGCACTCTACGGACTCGATCTACTCGCGACGGCAGTCATGCTGATCAACGAGCACGAGCGGGTCCATTACCTCAATCCCGCGGCGGAGAACCTCTTCGGCCTGTCGAGCCGCAACGCCGAAGGCACGCCGATCGAGTCGCTGTTCACGAGCGGCGAAGTGCTCACTGCCGCGATCGGTTACGCGCGCGACAACAACTGCAGCTATTCGGAGCACGACCTCACGCTGTCGGCCAACGGCCACGGGCCGTTCCACCTGTCGTGCACCGTGACACCGGTCGAATCGGTCGGTGATCTTCCCGGCGGCGCGTGTCTCATCGAGTTTCGCCAGATCGAGCAGCAACTGAAGATCGCGCGCGAAGAGCGCATCCTCGACCAGAGCCAGGCCAACCGCGAGCTGATCCGTAATCTCGCGCACGAGATCAAGAACCCGCTGGGCGGCATCCGCGGGGCGGCGCAGTTGCTCGACCGCGAGCTCGAGCGTCCCGACCTGCACGAGTACACGCAGGTCATCATGAAAGAGGCCGACCGGCTGCAGCTCCTGATGGACCGGCTGCTCACGCCGCACCGCCTCCCGCAGCCTTCGCAGGTGAACATCCACGAAGTGCTCGAGCGGGTGCGCAGCGTGATCCTCGCCGAGTTCAGCGGCGTCTCGGTGCGCCGCGATTACGACACCAGCCTGCCTTTGATCGAAGGCGATCGCGAGCAGCTCATCCAGGCAACTCTCAACATCGCGCGCAACGCGGCGCAGGCGATCGCGTCTACCCAGCCCGCGCGCGATACGTCGCAGGCGCCGCGGCGCGACAGCAGCACGAAACCCGGCGAGATCCGCCTGATGACCCGCATCGCGCGACAGGTGACGCTCGCGCGCAAACGCTACCGCCATGCGATCGACGTGCGGATCATCGACGACGGCCCCGGCATACCCGAGGCCTTGCGCGAGCGCATCTTCTATCCGCTCGTGTCGGGCCGCGAAGGCGGCAGCGGCCTCGGTCTCACCCTCGCGCAGAACTTCATTTCGCAGCACCACGGCACCGTCACTTTCGAGAGCGCGCCCGGCAGGACGTGCTTTTCGATCCTGCTGCCGCTGAAGGAAAAGGATGAAGGATGAGGGATGAAACACCTACACGGCACGCTTACATGGACGATTCTCATGACACACCTGATGAAACACGCCGGACGCATTCAGCGCGAGCACGCGCGCGTTCCCTCATCCCTTACGGCGCAGCGCTCCTCCCTCCTATGAAACCCGTCTGGATCATCGACGACGACCGCTCGATACGCTGGGTGTTCGAAAAAGCGCTGACGCGCGAGAACATCCTGTTCAAGACCTTCTCCTCGGCGCGCGAAGCGCTCGCGGCGCTGGAGGACGAAACCCCGCAGGTGGTGGTGAGCGACATCCGCATGCCCGGCGAATCGGGTCTCGAGCTTCTGCAGCAGGCGAAGGAGCGCTTCGCCCATGTGCCGGTGATCATCATGACCGCGTACTCGGACCTCGAGAGCGCAGTCACGGCATTCCAGGGCGGCGCTTACGAATACCTGCCGAAGCCTTTCGACGTCGATCACGCGGTCGAGCTCATCCGTCGCGCGGTCGAGGAAAGCATGCGCCAGGAGACCACCGCCGAACCGCATGAGGCCGCGCCCGAGATCCTCGGTCACGCGCCGGCGATGCAGGAAGTCTTCCGCGCGATCGGCCGGCTTTCGCAGTCGCACGCGACGGTGCTCATCACCGGCGAATCGGGCTCGGGCAAGGAACTCGTCGCCAATGCGCTGCACCGTCACAGCCCGCGCGCGGCGCGGCCTTTCATCGCGCTCAACACCGCGGCGATCCCGAAAGAGCTGCTCGAGTCCGAGCTTTTCGGCCACGAGCGCGGCGCGTTCACCGGCGCGCAAAGCCTGCGCCGCGGGCGCTTCGAGCAGGCCGAAGGCGGCACCCTTTTCCTCGACGAGATCGGCGACATGCCGCAGGAGCTGCAGACGCGCCTGCTACGCGTGCTCTCGGATGGAAATTTCTATCGCGTCGGCGGACACCAGCCGATCAAGGCGAACGTGCGAGTGATCGCCGCGACGCACCAGGACTTGGAGACGCGCGTGCGCCAGGGCCTTTTCCGCGAAGACCTCTTTCACCGCCTCAACGTGATCCGGCTGCGGCTGCCGTCCTTGCGCGAACGGCGCGAAGACATCCCGCTGCTGATGAAATACTTCCTGCAGAAAAGCGCGCGCGAGTTGAGCGTCGAAGCCAAGCGACTTTCCGACGCCGCGCTCAAATATCTCCAGGCGCAGGACTGGCCCGGCAACGTCCGCCAGCTCGAGAACGTCTGCCACTGGCTGACCGTCATGTCGCCTTCGGTCAACATCGAAGTCAACGACCTGCCCGGAGAGCTGCGCAGCGAAGGCGCCGCGCCGAGCGCGCAGAGCTGGGTCTCGGCGCTCGAGCGCGAAGCCGAATCGCAACTGAACCGCGGTGAGACCAACATCATCGACGAGCTCACGCGCCAGTTCGAAAAAGCGCTCATCCTGCGCGCGCTCGCCCACACCGGCGGCCGCCGCATCGAAGCGGCGCACCTGCTTGGGCTGGGGCGCAACACGCTGACACGCAAGATCCAGGAGCTGAAGATCGACGGCGAACGGCCATAGCCGTTCGCCGTCGATCTTCCGGTAAACGCCAAGGAGGGAAACCAAGGTTTCCCTCCTTGAACCTCCCTTTCCTTTGGCTCGCTGCCGCTCACTGCGCAGCGCCGTGCTGCGTCGGGGTACCCACGCGTGTCATTGCGAGGAACGCAGTGACGAAGCCTGTCCTGAGCTTGTCGAA
>JAQGNC010000093.1 GCA_028292065.1 Betaproteobacteria bacterium | reverse complement strand
GACCCCGGTTTGATCTGACTCCGAAGCAAACCGGGGTCAGACCCCAAAGGACCGGGGTCAGACCCCAACCAAACCGGGGTCTGACCCCAAAAGAACCGGGTCTGACCCTGCCCGGGGGTCCGACCCTGCGAAATAGAGCCTGAAACCACGCCTTTTGTCGGCATGGCCGCGCGCCGTGCTCCCCTACATTACTCATGCGCGGAAGGGAAAGCGCTCACGTTCACATCGAATTCAAAACAAATGACACGAACGTTTCTATACGTCCTGCTGCTGGCCGGCGGCAATGGCGCCTTTGCGGCGGATCTGCTCGACGTCTACCGCCAGGCGCGAAGCTCGGACCCGACTTATTCGGCCGCGCGCGGCGCGTGGGCCGCGGCGCAGGAGCGGATTCCGCAGGCACGCGCAGGATTGCTGCCGCTCGCCTCGGTCAGCGCGTCGGCGCAATACAACGACCGCACGATCAACTTCCGCGACGACACCGTCCCGCGCTCGAAGGGCAGCTTCGGCTCGACCGGGCTTTCGCTTTCGGTCAGCCAGCCGCTTTACCGCAAGCAGAACGGGATCGTCTACGACCAGGCGCTGACCCAGGTCGAGCAGGCCGACGCGCAGCTCGCGCTGTCGGCGCAGGACCTGATCCTGCGCGCGGCGCAGGCGTATTTCGACATCCTGCTCGCCTACGACAACGTCGCGCTCGCCGAAGCCCAGAAGACCGCGATCGGCCAGCAGCTCGAGCAGGCCAAGCGCAATTTCGACGTCGGCACCGCGACGATCACCGACACCCACGAAGCGCAGGCGCGCTACGACCTGACCGCGGCGCAGGAGATCGCCGCGCGCAACGACCTCGAGCTGCGCAGGCGCGCGCTCGAGCAGGTGATCGGGCGCTCGGCGCCTGCGGTCGCACCGCTCGGCGCGCGCTTCGCGATGAAGCTTCCCGAGCCCGCGAGCATGGACCCGTGGGTGAGCCTCGCGCGCCGGAGCAATCTCCAGGTGCGCGTCGCCCAGAGCGCTTCGACTTTCGCGACGCAGGAAATCGCTCGCAATCGCGCCGCGCACCTGCCGACGCTCGACGCTTTCGTGACCCTCACCAACTCGGGCGCGGGCGCCGGCACCGTCGGCGGCGTCGGCAACGACACGCGCAGCAGCGCGGTCGGCGTGCAGCTCGCGCTGCCGATCTACCAGGGCGGGCTCGTGAGCTCGCGGGTGCGCGAAGCGATCGCGAACCAGTCGCGCGCCGGCGACGACCTCGAAGCGGCGCGGCGCAACGCCGAGTTCAACGCGCGCCAGGCTTTCCTCGGGATCACCAGCGGCATCGCGCAGGTGCGCGCGCTCGAAGCGGCGCTCGTGTCGACCAACAGCCAGCTCGAGAGCACCCGGGTCGGCCAGGAAGTCGGCGTTCGCACCCAGGTCGACGTGCTCAACGCCCAGCAGCTCCTCTACAGCGCGCAGCGCGACCTCGCGCAGTCCAAATACACCTACGTGCTGTCTCTGCTCAGGCTCGAAGCCGCGATCGGCGAGCTCACCGAGGAAGACCTGGTTCCGGTCAACGCGTGGCTCGATACGACGCGCTCGGCCGAAGACGGCCCTCCCGCGCCGGTCGCTAGTTCCATCGCAGAAACGACTCCGGTGAAACCCGCGCCCGCGCAAGCGCTCGTAGCCAAGCCGGCGGCGTCGCAGGACAGCAGTGCCGACGTGATCCGCACAGTCAACGACTGGGCGCGCGCGTGGGCCGCCAACGACGTCACCGCTTATCTCGCGCACTACGCACCCGATTTCGAGCCGCCTCGCGCGATGTCGCGCAGCGCGTGGGAAGCCGAGCGCCGTTCGCGGATCCAGAAACCGCGAGCGATCGAAGTCGGGATCGAAGCGCCGGCGGTGCGGCTGGAGAGCGCCGACCGCGCGCAGGTCGCCTTCCGCCAGCGCTACCGCTCCGGCACGCTCGATCTCGTGACCGACAAGACCCTGCTCATGGTCAGGCGCGGTGAGCGCTGGCTGGTGCAGCAGGAGAAAGTCACTTCCGAAACGCCGCAGGCTGTAAACCGCTAAAGGTCTGACGCCATGGATACCAGCCCGCAACGCAAAGACACGCCTGTCCCCGCCGCGGCCCCGGTTCGCGCATCGATCGCCGCGTTCAACCCGGACCACAGGCCCGCGCCCGCGCTGATGGCGGCGCGCGTCCTCGACCTGCAGGCAACCGTGCTTACGCACGACACCTTCGAAGCGTCGGCCGCGGCTTTCGCGGGTGAGGTCGCGACCCTGCTGCGCTTCGACCGCGTCGCGATCGGCTTCACGCAAGGCGCGCACACCAAGGTCGTGGCGGTTTCGCACACGGCCGATCTGCCCGCCGGCACCGAGCTCCTCGACGCTTTCGCCGCCGCGATGGAAGAGTCGCTCGACCAGTCGAGCACGGTCGTGCTTCCGGCCGAGGCCGGCGCGAGGCCGCTCATCACGCTCGCCCACGCCGAGCTCTCGCGGCGCTACGGCGGCGCGGTGTGCACCGTTCCGCTGGTTCGCGGCGGGCGCACCTTCGGCGCGCTCACCCTCGCGCGCGCTGAAGGTGCGCGCCCCGCACGCGACGAGATCGCGCTGTGCGAGCACATCGCGTGCATGATCGGCCCGGTCCTCGAATTGAAACGCGAAGGCGAGCGCCCGTGGCACTCGCGCCTGTCGCGCGCGGTGCGCAACCTCGCGAAACAGATCGCCGCACCGGGTCACACCGGGCGCAAAGCCGCAGCGGCGCTCGGCGTGGTCGCGTTGCTCGCGATCTTCTTCGTGCCGGTGCAGTACCGCATCGGCGCGCAGGCGCGGATCGAAGGCTCGGTGCAGCGCGCGCTGATCGCGCCCTCCGACGGTTTCCTGCGCCAGATCCACGTGAGGCCCGGCGATACCGTCAAGCAGGACCAGGTGCTCGCGGAGCTCGCCGAAGAGGACCTCGGCAGCGAGAAGCGCAAATGGCAGAGCGAGCTCACGCAGCATGAGAACGCGGCCTCGGCCGCGCTCGCGCGGACCGATCGCGCGCAATACGTCATCAACCAGTCCAAAGCCGACGAAGCGCGCGCGCAGCTCGATCTGGTCGAGCGCCAGCTCGGCCGCACGCGTGTGGTCGCGCCTTTCGACGGCGTGGTCATCAAAGGCGATCTTTCGCAGTCGCTCGGCGCGCCGCTGCGCCGCGGCGACGTGCTGCTCACCATCGCCCCGGCTGACCGCTTCCGCCTCCTGATCGAAGTCGACGAGCGCGACATCGCCGACGTTGCCCCGGGACAGAAAGGCAGCGTGGCGCTCGGCGCGCTGACCGAGCGCGCCCTGCCGTTTCGCGTCGCGCGCGTGACCCCGGTCGCGACCGCGCGCGACGGGCGCAATTTCTTCGAAGTCGAAGCCGAGCTGAATGAGCCCGCACCGCTGCGTCCGGGCCTGCGCGGTGTCGCGAAGATCGACGCCGGGACGAGCTCGATCGCGTGGGCGTGGACTCACCGCTTCTTCGACTGGGTGCGCTTCGCGCTCTGGTCGTGGGGCGTTTGAAACATGCGCGACTCGCTTTTCAGTCCGCTGTGGTACCGCGTGGCCGAGCAGCATCCGCACCTTCGCGCCGAAGTGCGGGTGCAGCGCCAGCAGGTTCGCGACCAGCTGTGGTACCTGCTCGTGAACGCCGCGAGCGGGCGCCAGTTCCGCGTGAACGAGCAGGCGTGGGCTTTCATCGGGCGCTGCGACGGCACGCGCTCGGTCGAAGAAGTCTGGAACGCGCTCCTCGAGCAGCTGCGCGACGACGCGCCGACGCAGAGCGAAGTCATCCAGATGCTCAACCAGCTCGACGAGCAGGACCTCCTCGCCTACGAGCACGCGCCCGACGCCGCGACCCTCACTCGCCGTAAAAGCGAGCGCACCCAGCGCCGGGTGCAGGGTTTCGTCAATCCGTTCGCGATGCGCATCCCGCTCGGCGACCCGTCGGCTTTCCTGCGCCGCCTCGATGCGCTGCCGGCGCTGCTTTTCAATCGACTGACCCTGTGCGTGTGGCTCGTCGCGATCGCGGCGGCCGTGCTCGGTGCGGCTTCGCACTGGGACACGCTCGCCGCGCACGCGCGCACTTACATGAGCACCCCGCGCTACCTGCTTTTCGCGTGGATCGCTTTCCCGATCCTGAAAGCGCTGCACGAGCTCGGTCACGCGCTCGCGGTGCGCCGCTGGGGCGGAACCGTTTCGAGCGTGGGTTTCAGCCTCTTCGTGCTCGTGCCTGCGCCTTACGTCGACGCGTCCGCTTCCGCCGCCTTCAGGTCGCGCTATCAGCGCGTGGTCGTCGGCGCCGCGGGAATGATGGTCGAGCTCCTCATCGCCGCGCTCGCGCTCGCGGTGTGGCTCAACGTGCAGCCGGGCGTGGTCAGCGACCTCGCTTTCGTGACGATGTTCATCGCGAGTCTCTCGACCGTGATGTTCAACGGCAACCCGCTGCTGCCGTTCGATGCCTACTTCATCCTGTGCGACGCGCTCGACCTGCCGAACCTCGGGCCGCGCAGCAAGGCGTGGTGGTCGCGTGCGGCTTTTCGCGCGATCGGCGCCGACCACACGTCGATGTCGGTGTCGCGCGGCGAAGGCAAGTGGCTCATCGGTTACGCGCCGCTCTCGCTCATCTATCGCGTCGCCCTCGCGATCGCGCTCGTGGTGTGGCTGGGCTCGTACTCGACCGTGCTCGCCGCGTGCGGCGCGCTGTTTCTCGCTTTCGGCCTGGTGCTCAAGCCGATCGTCTCCACCGTCTCGCGCACCCGTGCGGCGCTGCCGCCGGGCAAAGCGCGCAGGCGGGCCGGCGCGATCGCCTCGGTCGCGGTCGCCACGCTGCTGGTCGTGGTGTGCGCGGTGCCGCTGCCTTTTCACACGGTCGCAGCCGGCGTCGTATGGCTGCCCGAGCAGGCGCGGGTGCGTCCCGGAACCGATGGTTTCATCAGTGAGCTGATCGCGCGCGACGGCGACCGCGTCACCGCGGGCCAGGTGCTCGTGGTGCTCGAAGACCCGGCGCTGCTGGTCGAGCGCGACAGGCTCGCGAGCCGTCTCGAGCAGCTCAACGCCGGACGCTATACCGTGCTCGCCGGCAGCCCGGAAGAGGCTCGCAACGCCGAGGAAGAGATCGCACGGGTGCAGGGCGAGATCGAGCGCGTCGACGAGCGCATCGCGCAGCTCGACGTGCGCGCCAAGACCGACGGCATCCTCGTCATGCCGCAGCAGCAGGACCTGCCGGGCACTTTCGTTCGCAAAGGCAGCACGATGGCGCACGTGCTCGAGAACGCCGACATCGGCGTGCGCGCGGCGCTCGCCGAATACGATGCGGCTTTCCTGCGCGAGGGCACGCGCGCGGTCGAGGTGAGGCTCGCCGGCGGATTCGAGCCGATGCGCGCCGAGCTCGTTCGCGACAACCCCGCGGCGACGCACGACCTGCCGAGCGCAGCGCTGGGCGACCGCGGCGGCGGACCTCATGCGACCGACCCCGCGGACACCGAGGGCATGCGCACGCAGGAGCCGATCGTCGTCGTCGACCTGAAGCTTCCCGAGCAGAAGCTCGAGCGCGTCGGCAGCCGTGCGTGGGTGCGCTTCGATCACGGCGCGCAGCCGCTGGCCGTGCGCTGGTATCGCCAGGTCCGGCAGGTCCTCCTGCACCAGTTCAACCCGGCGGGCTGAAGCGAGTGAGCGCAGGCGTGCTGCCCATCCCTGGAATCGTCCTCGGCGCTTATCCCGAGCGCGCGGCCACGCCTCGCGACACCTTCGCCGCGGCGCTGAAAACCCTGCGCGCGCTCGTTCCGGCGCGTAAGCCGAAAGCTCACGCGCGCTTCGTCGACGAGGTCCACGCGCGTGAGGTCGGACTCGAGTCACTCGACGCCGACGCACTCGCAGCCCGAGTCCAGCACGCCCGCGCAGCCTTCGCGCGACACGGGCTGCGCGAAGACCTGATCGCCGAGAGCTTCGCGCTGATCAAACAGACGTGCTCGCGAGTGCTCGGGGTCGAGCTCTATCCGACCCAGCTGCTCGCCGCGCGAGTCATGCTCGGCAAGCGCCTGGCCGAGATGGCGACCGGCGAAGGCAAGACGCTCGCGGCAGGCGTGTGCGCGGCGACCGCTGCGCTCGCGGGCATCCCGGTCCACGTGATCACCGCCAACGATTACCTCGTCGAGCGCGATGCGCGCATCCTCGGCGCGCTCTACCGCGCGCTCGGGCTCACCGTCGCCGCGGTCGTCCAGCAGACCGCGCCCGCCGCACGCCGCGCGGCCTACGACTGCGACATCGTGTACTGCACCGCGGCCGAGATCGTTTTCGATTACCTGCGCGACGGCCTGGCGCGAGCGCGCACGCGCAGCGACCTGCACCAGCGCGCCCGCGCGCTGCACGGGAACGACCCGGCGACTCGCACGACGCTGCTGCGAGGACTGTGCATGGCGCTGATCGACGAAGCCGACAGCATCCTCATCGACGATGCGCGCGTGCCGCTCATCCTGTCCGAGCGCTGCGCCAACGGCGGCGAGCAGCGCTATTTCGCCGCGGCGCTCGCTGCGGCTCGCACGCTCGAGCGAGGCACCCATTTCACGCTGCTGCGCCAGAGCATGTCGGTCGAGCTCACCGACGCCGGCCACGACGCGCTCGAACGCTCGAGCGGCTTCGAGGCGTGGCTCAACCGCCTGCACCGCACCGAGACGGTGTGCACCGCGCTCGCGGCGCTGCATCTCTACGCCCGCGACCGGCATTACCTCGTGCGCGACGGCGCGGTGACGATCATCGACGAATCGACCGGCAGGCTCGCGCCGGGGCGGGTGTGGTCGCGCGGGCTGCACCGCTTCATCGAGCTCAAGGAAAACTGCGCAGCCGGCACCGACACCGCGACCGTCGCGCAGATCACTTACCAGCGCTTTTTCCAGCGCTACCTCGCGCTGTGCGGCATGAGCGGGACGCTCCGGGAAGCGCGCACCGAGCTCGCGTCGGTCTACGGCCTCGAAGTCCTGCGCATCCCGCTGCGCCGCCCGGACCGCAGGAGGATGGGCGCCACGCGACTTTTTCCTGACCGCGAATCGCAGTGGAACGCGGTGGTGCGCGAGGCGCTCGAAGTGAGCCGCGCGGGACGCCCGGTCCTGATCGGCACCGATTCGGTCGCCGAATCCGAAGCGCTGTCGCAGCGCCTGGCTCAAGTTAACCAGGCACATGCCGTATTAAACGCACGCCAGGATAGTGCCGAGGCCGAGGTGATCGCGCGCGCAGGCGAGCCCGGCCAGATCACCGTCGCGACCAACATGGCAGGCCGCGGAACCGATATCGAGCTCGGGGCCGGCGTCGCCGAGCGCGGCGGGCTGCACGTCATCTGCTGCCAGCACAACGTCTCGCGGCGGATCGACCGCCAGCTCGTCGGACGCTGCGCGCGGCGCGGCGACCCGGGAAGCGTGCAGACCCTGCTCGCGCTGGACAAGCCGCTGATCGCGCGCCTGGTGCCGCGAGCGCTCGCGCGCCGCGTCGGGGCGAACGGATTCACGAGCCCGCAGTGGCTGGTGCGCGGCCTGGTGAGATGGCCGCAGCGCGTCGAGGAAAAAAGACAGCGCATCGAACGGCGCGAGTTACTGAAGCGCGACGCACACGCGGAGCGCGCACTTACGTTCGGGACGGCAAAGGAATGAGGACGATCATGAAAAACACAGGAATGGTTCTGGCGCTCGTGGCGGGAATCGCGTTCGATGCAGCCGCTGCGCAGCCGCCCTTGCGCTGCGTGATCGAGCCCGACCGCGTCGCCGAAATCGGCAGCCCGGTGATCGGCGTGGTCGAGTCGGTCCACGTCGAGCGCGGGGACATGGTCAGGCAAGGCCAGCTCCTCGCGCAGTTGCGTGCCCCGGTCGAGCGCGCTTCGGTCGGCGCCGCGGAAGTTCGCGCGCAGGCCGACGCCGACGTCCAGGC
>JAQGNC010000069.1 GCA_028292065.1 Betaproteobacteria bacterium | reverse complement strand
GCACGATGCGGAATCACTCCGGCGCGCGCCACCAACGCCTTTTCGTCATTCCGGACGCGCGCGAGCGCAAGTGATCCGGAATCCATTTTCAATCGGGCGCCGGAATGACCCGTGCCGTGTCATCCCGCCGTACGTTCACACCAGCACAAGCAACATGAAACCATCCAAACCCCAGTGGTGCTCCCACCCGCCTTTCTACGATCACCTCGGCCTGCAGCTCGAGGCGATCGGCGAGGGTCAATGCGTCATACGCCTGCCGTACGTGCAGCACTTCGGGAACACCCGCAGCGAGGTGCACGGCGGCATCGTCGCGTCGCTGCTCGACATCACCCTGTCCCAGGCGCTGCGCTCGACGTTCCACAGTCCCGCGGACGTCGCGACGATTTCGATGACGGTGAGCTATCTGGCGCCAGCGGTCGGCGCGCTGGTGTGCAGCGGCGCCGTGGTGCGCGCGGGACGCAGTGTGGCTTTCGCGGACGGCGAGGTGAAGGACGAGAACGGCGACAGCGTGTGCCGCGCGGTCGCGACTTACCGCATACTGCGGCCGCGCTGACGCGCGAACGGACTATGAAACCGGTGCCGTGATTTACAAGTCCGTTCGCCCTGAGCAGAGCCTGTCCTGAGCCCGTCCAAGGGCGCACTGCGCCGTCGAACGGGAACGGCAGTGTTCATGCTTCGACAAGCTCAGCACGAACGGCCTATAATTTTTCGGCGAAGTTCTGTTTCGGCAATTAGCTGAAGTCGACCTTGGTCGCGTGGCGGGTGCCCGTGGGACCTTCGAATATCACCGTCGTCTTCGAGTCGATGCGATTCTGGTTGCCGAGGTCAAAGGTCTCGTGCGTGTAGGTCCACGTCGCCCGCTCAGGGCTCTCCTCCGACACCGACGCCGGTTTGCCGAACTTCGCAGTGACTTCCTGCTCGGACTTGCCGATCACACCGGTGGTGAAATCGTCGCGCGAGTAGGTGTTGCCGCATGCGGCGGTGAAGAGCGTGGCGAGCAGCAGGGCTGCGGACAGAAACAATCGGTTGCGGATGGGGCGGCTCATGGCGATCTCCAGGAAACTGCTCTTTGCAAAGAGCAGTACCCGAGCTTACGCGCATCGGCCTCGCCAAGCTGTCGCAGAGCTGTCGCTGCGCGAATGCGGGGTGTTGCCGATCGCGCGGTTATTCGCCTTTGATGCCCGCCGCCTTGATGACTTTGGTCCAGCGCGCGAGCTCGGTGCGGATCATGTCGCCCATTTCCTTCGGTGTGCTGCTCGCTGCTTCGAGCCCGATCGCCTCGATGCTCCTGGTGAACTCCGCGTTCGCCACTGCGCGGTTCATCTCGGCGTTGATCCTGTTGACGATCGGCGCGGGCGTGCCCGCGGGGGCGAGGATTCCATACCAGCTCGTATTGGTGAAGCCGGGCAGGGTTTCGGCGATCGCGGGCACTTCGGGCATCGATTTCACCCGCTTCGGATGACCGATGCCGATCGCGCGCACTTTGCCCGCGGCCAGGTGAGGCTGCCATTGCGGGATGCTGCCGAAGATCGCCTGGATGCGTCCTGCGACGAGGTCGACGGTCGCCGGACCGCCGCCCTTGTAAGGCACGTGCACGAAGTCGGCGCCGGTCATCGCTTTCAGGAGCTCCATCCCGAGATGGTTCGGCGTTCCGGTGCCGGGTGAGCCGAAGTTGATCGTTCCCGGCCGGGCTTTGGCGAGGTCGACGAGCTCCTTCACCGATTTCGCGGGGACTCCGGGGTGTATGACCAGCAGGAAAGGCACGTACACGCCGAGACCGACCGGCGCGAGATCCCTGACCGGATCATAAGGAAGCTTCGTGCCGAAAGCGGGGCTCACCACGAGGCCTGCGGAGGTGCCGAGCAGGAGAGTGTAGCCGTCGGGCGGGGCTTTCGCGCCGAGCGCGTGTCCGATCGTCGCGCCGGCGCCCGGGCGGTTGTCGATGACGACAGGCACGCCGAGCTTGTCGGAGAGCCAGTTGCCGTAAGCGCGCGCAGTGGGATCGGTCGAGCCGCCGGGCGGGTAGGGGACGATCAGCCGTATGGGCCGCGTCGGGTACGCGGCGTCAGCCGCGAGCGCTGCAGGGACGGCGGCGATCAACGCCCACGCCGTGCAAGCCAGTCTCCACTTCGAATGCACAAGCACGTTCTCTCCTCGCTTATCGTGTCGTTCGCGATTGAATCGCGTGGTCGGAATATAGCAGCGTGACGAGTGCCTCGGGGTCGCTTCGTCGCAGCCGCTCCTCGCCATGATTGGTCATCGCGAGGCGACGCCGGTAGGCCGCCGTTGCGATCTCGTGGCGCACGGCTGCGAGCGCCTCGAGATTGCTTCGTCACCGCGTTGCTCGCAACGACAGTGTTTGTTGCCCCTACAATCGGGGCTGCCGAAGTCGGATTCCTCCCCATGACACCAGAAGCCCCCGAGCGGCGCGTCGGCGCGCTCGAGCTGTTCCTCACCTTTACCCGGATCACCGTCTCGAGCTTCGGCGGAGCGCTGTTCTGGTCGCGCCGTGCGCTCGTCGAGCGTCACCGCTGGCTCACCGAGCACGAGTTCGTCGAGATCCTCTCCCTCGCGCAACTGCTTCCCGGCGCGAGCGGCGTCAATCTCGCGGTCCTGGTCGGCTATCGCTTCGGCGGATGGCGCGGCGCGTTCGCGTCGCTGACGGGGTTCCTCGCCGCGCCTTTCGTCGTGATCATGACGCTAGGCGTCCTGCACCAGCGCTACGGCGATCTGCCGCTCGTTCATGCCGCGCTGACCGGCATGTCGGCCGTCGCGATCGGATTGCTGCTGGCGATGGCCGTTCGCATGGGGATGGTATTGCAGCGGCGATGGCTGCCGTGGCTTTTCGTCTCGCTGGCTTTTGTCGGCGTAGGCGTGATGCGCTGGCCTTTCGTCGCGGTGGTCGGTGCGCTCGCGCCGTTTGCGATCGCAGCGTCGTGGCGAGGCCGGCAGGCATGAGCCTGGACGAGCTCTGGGCGCTTTGCCTTTATTTCATGATGCTGTCGTTTCTCGCGATCGGCGGAGCGGGGTCGGTGCTGCCGGAGATGCACCGCTACGTCGTGGAGATCCACGCGCTCATGACGAGCGCGCAGTTCGCGCAGCTCTATTCGCTCGCACAGGTCGCGCCGGGTCCGAACGTCATGTATGTCCCGTTGATCGGCTGGCACGTCGCAGGCTGGATCGGCGCGGTCTCGACCATGTTCGCGGTCGTCGTGCCTTCGTTCACACTGACGTTCTTCATCGCGCACCTGCACGCGAGGCATCCCAAAGCCGCTTTCGGCATCGCGATCCGGCGCGGGCTCACGCCGATCACCATCGGGCTGCTCTTCGCAAGCGCGTGGATCCTGCTGCCGGCGGTCAACCAGGACTGGCGCGGGTACGTGCTGACGGCGCTGACCGTGGCGCTGGTGCTGCGCACCCCGTTGAACCCGATCTGGCTGCTCGCCGCAGGGGCGATCGCAGGGATGACGGGCATGGTCTAACCAGGGAGAAGAAGAATGAAGACAGCGAACGCGTGCATCGCGGCGGCGCTCGTGCTCGCGAGTGCGGGCGCAGCGGCCGCGGACACTGCAGACGACCTCGCGCGAGGCCGCTACATGGTGCTCACCGGTCACTGCAACAACTGCCACACCGCCGGCTACACCGCAAAGCAGGGCGACGTGCCCGAGAAGGAATGGCTGCTCGGCAATGCGGTCGGCTTTCGCTCGGAGCTCGGCACGGCGTACGCGTCGAACCTGCGCCTGACCGTGCGCAGCTTCACCGAAGCCCAATGGGTGGCTTACGCGAAAGGCGCGAAGCCGCGCCCGCCGATGCCGTGGTGGAGCGTGCACGAAACCAGCGAGAGCGACCTGCGCGCGATGTACAGCTTCATCGTCTCGCTCGGCGCGGCGGGTCAGCCGGTACCCGCTTTCGTTCCGGCGGACCGGGAGCCGGCGCCGCCGTATGAAGTACGGCGACTGGTGCGCTGATCCGGGGCAGGGCGAGCGATGCGTGCAGATCGGCAACCGATCTACCGATCGACCGGAGGCGTTACGCGCTGCCCCTACTTCGATGTCTTGTTTTGTCCGGAGGCTGGCGTCCCCTGCTGTACCAAGGACGCCCAATGCGTGGAACAGCGGCTCGAAGGCCGATCCAGCAACTCGATCGACTGGATCTCCGATTCGTAAACGATGACCCCAGGGCCGGGAATCGGGCGCAGGACCGTCTGGGCGGTTTCTGGTTGATCGACGATTTCGCACGCGGGCGAGAGGTAGATTTCCGAGGGCGTGCGGTTGATTTCGTAGAACTCGGGCCAGCCCTCGTACTTCTTTCCATCTTTCAGCAGAACGAGAGCCCATGCTTCGGTCTGCTTCATGCTTGCCGGCCGGGCATCGCCTTCCTGTTTCAGCCGTCCCGTGGTGTTCTGAGACAAGAGGAAAACAACCGTCCGGCTGGAGCTGCGCTTATTCAACACGTCGGTGAGCGGCAGTTTGCGTAAGACGAGGAACAAACGGTCTTGCTCCGCCATGAGGCCCAGGAATATTCCGACGACGATGGACACGACCAGCGTGACGAAACCGAAGGTGTATTTCGCAGCCTCGGGAGCTGCGAACGTCGGCTCGAATTTGCGCAAAATCCGCGACGCGCCCCAGTAAATCGGGACCGCGACGGCAATATCGATCAACGTGAGCACCAAGCTGTAAAACGTAATCTGGAATTCGGACAGCTCGCCGAGATCGACAATGAGCCGGATGAGCGAGATGCTGAGAAAGCCCGGCGCCAGCAGAAACAGCCAGATGATTTTGTCTGCGATCTCTTTCGGCATGGGCTGAGGTTCCGCGATCGACATCAAGGCAGAGGCATGGCAGGGAGGGCCGTTCTGGTCGCCGTGTTTACTTGCAGCAGCTCGCCTTGCACGTTCGGTCAGTGCATCTGCACTCGCCGGGGATCAAACAGGGATCGCCGCCGCCGCCGACACTCGCTGCCAGCGGGCTCCACTTGCTGAGCTCCACCTTGATCCGGGCGGCAAACGCCGCAGGTCCGCTCCCAATCGGCTCGAACCCCGCGGCCATGAGCTTTTCGCGTGTGTCTGGTCGAGGCAGGATTTTTACGATATCCGAATGCACCTTTTGAACGATTGCGGCAGGTGTGCCCGCCGGTGCAAGCAGGCCATGCCAGTTGGTGACCTCATATCCCGCAATACCCGCCTCGGACATGCTCGGCACTTGTGGCAGCAGCCTGGAGCGCGTGGCGCTGGTGACGGCAAGCGCGCGCAGTTTGCCGTACTTTATGTGGGGCAACGACGAGGGCAGGCTCAGGATCTCGCCGTCGACTTGGCCCGCCAGCAGATCCGTCACTGCCGGTCCCGCGCCTTTGTAAGGCACGTGTATGAGGCTTGTGCCTGTCGACTTCATGAAAAGAACGATCGCAAGATGCGACAGACTCCCGTTGCCGGACGACGCCAGCTTCAACTGACCCGGCCTTGCCTTCGCCAGCGCAATGAATTCGTTGATCGTCCGTGCAGGCATCGACGGGTTGACGACGAACACATAGGGTGTCATCGCAACGAGACTGATCGGAGCGAAGTCCTTGATGGGGTCGTAAGGGAGCTTCCCGTATATAGCGGCAGTGGTTGCAAGTGGCGCGACATCCGCCATCAGCAATGTGTAACCGTCAGGAGCCGCTTTGGACACGATGTCGGCCGCGATGCTGCCGCCGGCCCCGGCGCGATTGTCGACGACCACCTGGTGGCTCCAAATCTCACCGAGCTGTGGCCCGATCAAGCGCGTCACGATATCGGTCGCTGCTCCCGGCGGATAGGGGACGACGATACGCACAGGATGGGTGGGGTATGTTTGCGCCGCCGACGGGTGGATTGCGAAAAGCGTTAACAGCGCCATAGCGGCGCACCACGAATATCTCGTCGCCGGGACCATGTCTGCTCTCCTGTGAGTAGAACGCGATCTGATCTCACATCCGCCCGATGCGCACCGGGTTCGAGCCCTCGCCGGCGCAACACCGGTTAATCGCTGACCAGGCGAAAACCGTGGAATTCACGTGTGAGCGTGCCGCAGAATGGCCGAACGCGCAACGATTCGGCGCACGGCCGCGATATTTACACGCGCAGACGGCCGTCGTTGCGACCATAGGCCAATTGCCGCACAATCGTCGGCATAACAATGCGGCCGGCAAGCGCCACCTCGGAGGGGGTTCATGTTCATCGTGCTGCTGATCGTGCACGGGCTTTTCGCCGTCGCGCTGCTCGGGGCTATCACTCACCAGACGGCCAGCGCGTGGCTCCCGATGCAGAGGCACGCAGGTTCGTTCGCCGGACGCTTTCGCGGCGTGTCGGCCGCGGGGTACGCGAAAGCCATCGTCGTGTTGTATGTCTGCACCGCGATCCTCGGCGCGATCATCTATCCCGAATTCCGGGTGTCGATCCGCGGTGTTCTCGACGAGCTCGACGCGCCCGCCGTGATGGGCGCGTTCGAGCTGAAGGAGCATTTCGCGGTGGTGGGTCTCGCCGTGCTTCCGGCGTATCTGTATTGCTGGAGGCTGCCGCTCGCCGATGAGTACCGCCGCACGCGCATGGCGCTCACCGCGGTGCTCGCGTTCATCACGTGGTGGAATTTCCTCGTCGGCCACGTGGTGAACAACTTTCGCGGGTACGCCGCATGATCCGGCCGCGCTCGGTCGGCTTCGTGGCGATCGTCTTTACGGTCGTATACGCGGTCGCTTACGTCATCGCCGTGTGGAAGAACGTTCCGGTATTCACCTATCACCCGATCACCGGCGCCATCGGGCTCGGCGTGGAAAAACCGCAGGGCGGCCCCGCGATGTACTGGTTCGGCTGGATGAGCACGGCTGCGATCGCCGCGTCCGCGGCGTGCCTAGTCGCCGCGCTCGTGCCTGAGCGCGTCGCCCGCCGCCTGGGGTCCGCGTGGGCGTGGGTCGTGCCCGTTTGCGTGCTGCTTTTCTTCGCGTATCTGCTGCGCGGCTATTTTTTGCGTTGAATCCTAAGAGGAGGCTGACATGTCGAAACTGCCGGTAGCACTCGTCGTGGCGCTGGCGTGCTCGATGCTCGCGACGCCTTGCGTGCAGGCAGCGGGAGAGATGGGCGAGGCGAAACACAAGGACGAAGGCATCCGCTTTTTCGGTTTCGTCAGGGACGCGAACGGCAAACCGGTCGGCGACGCGAAAGTCACCGCTGAAATCAAGAACAGCACGAAGTACGTCACTCACACCGGCAAGAACGGGATGTACTCGTTCGGCGGCTTCGCCAAGTCGGTCAAGCCCGACGACGTCACCATCTCGTGCAGCACCGAAAAACTCCAGCAGGCAAAAGTCGTCCGTAAAACCCAGACCGCCGGCAAGGCGGTCAAGTCGGTCGAGACCGAATGCAGGATGCAGGCGGGCTAACGCCGCGGATGTTCGACCTCGCCGCACGCTGCGCGCTGCTCGTCGTCCTTTGTGTGTGCATCGGCGGCGCGGGTGCGCAGCCCTCATCCGCGAACCTGACCGGCCGCGTCTCGTCAGCCGCCGAAGGGCCGATGGAAGGCGTGCTCGTCGCCGCGCGCAAGGACGGCTCGAACATCACGCAGACGGTCGTCAGCGACCGCTCGGGACGGTTCGATTTCGCGCCGGCGTCGCTCACCCCGGGACGCTACAGCCTGCTGACACGCGCAATCGGCTACGACCTCGAAAGCGCCGCGGCGGTCGACGTGCCGGCACAGGGAACGGCCAATACCGATCTCAGGCTGCGCAAGACGCGTGACCTCGCCGCGCAGCTGACCAACGCCGAATGGCTCATCAGCATGCCCGGCACCGCCGAGCAGAAGCGTCCGCTGATCGAGTGCATGAGCTGCCACACGTTCGAAAGAATCGTGCGCAGCAAGCACAACCCCGACGCGATGTACGAAGTTCTCAAGCGAATGGCGACCTATGCCATCAACACCAGCCCCGAGCACAAGCAGAAACGCGCCAACCCGCGCAAGTTCAAGGAAGAGACTTTCCGGCAGCTCGCCGCCTATCTCTCATCGGTCAACCTGAGCAAAGGCCCGACGTGGTCGTATCCGCTGAAGACACTGCCGCGGCCCAAAGGCCGGGCGACGCGCGTGCTGATCACCGAATACGACCTGCCGCGCCGCGTGATCGCACCCCACGACGTGCTGACCGACGCCGCGGGGTTCGCGTGGTATTCCAACTTCCAGGAAAACACGCTCGGCCGCCTCGACCCGAAGACCGGCGCACACACCGAATACACCTGGCCGACGATCAAGCCCGGCGCGCCGACCGGTTCGCTCGCCATGGAGCCCGATCGCGACGGCAACTGGTGGCTCGCGACGATGTTCCAGACCGGGCTGGTGCGATTCAACGTGAAGGACAGCACGTTCAAGGTGTTCCCGCTGCCCGCCGATATCAACAACAGCGAGGCCCAGCAGTCGATGGTCATGCCGCGGCAGTCTCACGTCGACGGCAAGGTGTGGGCGACCGAGATCGGACGGCAGGTGATCCTGCGGCTCGACGTCGCGAGCGGCAAGTACGAGATGGTCGATCCGTTCAAATACATGCCCGAAGGCACGAACCATTCACCCTACGGACTGACGGCTGACGAGAAGAACAATCTCTTCCTGATGGATTTCGGCGACGAGGTCCTGGCACGGGTCGACGCGAAGACCCTGCAGACGACGATCTACCCGACGCCTGCGCCGCGCTCGCGTCCGCGCCGCACCATGATGGATGGCCAGCGCCGGATCTGGTTCGCGGAATATGCGGCCAACAAGGTGGCGATGTTCGACCCGGCGAAGGAAACGTTCAGGGAATGGGACGTGCCGACGCCCTACACCTATCCTTACGACGTCTTCCTCGACAGGACGGGAGATCTCTGGGCGGGCACGATGTCGAGCGACCGCGTGCTGCGGCTCAGGCCGGAGACTGGAAAATCGGTCGAGTACCTGCTGCCGCGACAGACCAACGTGCGCCGGGTCTACGTCGACAACTCGACCACGCCGGTCACG
>JAQGNC010000062.1 GCA_028292065.1 Betaproteobacteria bacterium | reverse complement strand
CGTGACCGGTTCCAGCGAGCAGGTCGGCAACGCGCTGAAGCGGATCGGGCAATACGTGGAAGAGCCGCAGGCGCACACCGACATCATCGTCGTCGGGAACACGCGCACCGGACTATGGAAGAAGATTCACGGCACCGCGAGCGGCGCCGAAGTCGTCGGCCTCATCATGGGTGTTGCCGACGATGCCCCTGTGAAAGCCGCCCCGCAGGCCCGCAGCGCGCCCGTCGCCGACGTCGCCGTCAGGACCCAGGACGATCGACCGGTGAATTTCTACACCGACCTGGTGCGGGGGCGCATCGTCGCGGTGAATTTCATTTTCACCGGATGCTCGTCGGTGTGCACGGTGATGGGCGCGAGATTCGCGAAATTGCAGGCGCTGCTCGGAGACGCCGCCGCCGATGTGAGCCTGGTTTCGATCAGCATCGACCCGGTCAACGACACGCCGGCGCGCCTGTCCCAATGGAGCCGTGGCCTGGGTGCGAAGCCGGGCTGGACCCTGGTGACCGGCGCGAAAGCCGACATCGACACCCTGGTGAAATCGCTCGGCAGCTCGGCCGCGGACCCCGTCGCTCATGCGCCGCTGGTCGTGATCATCGACGGCTTGCACGGGAGCCCGATGCAGCGCCTCGACGGCCTCGCCGATCCGTCCGTGCTCGCGCAAGTGCTGCGCGAGCGGGTTAAGCGCGCGCGGGCGCAATGAGGCTACGCCATCTCGCCGCGCTGGCCCTCTTCGCGCCCGCGTGGGCTCAGGGCCTTACGCCCGTACAGGAGCGCGGCCGCGAGATCTACCTGACCGGGCAATCCGCCGCGGGCCGGGAGATCGGCGCGGTGATCAGCGCCGGCTCCGATCCCGTACCTGCGACGCTGCTGCCTTGCGCCAAGTGCCACGGCGACGACGGCCGCGGCCGGCCGGAAGGCGGGGTGCGCCCCGCCGACATCACACCCGCCGCGCTCGGCCGCGACGCTTGGGTCGGCGCGCGATCGCGTCCGGCCTACACGCGGCCGCTGCTCGAGCGCGCGTTTCGCATGGGTTACGACGCCGGACGCAATGAGCTCGATCGCACGATGCCGCGCTTTCGCATGACCCCGGACGATGCGAACGATCTTCTCGCGTATCTCGAGATCCTCGGCAGCGACGCGCCGCGCGGAGTCAGCGACGATGCGGTTCGCATCAACGTCGTCGGCGCGCCCGGCCTCGTCGCCACGACGGCCTCGATCTACGGCCGCAGGATCGAACTTCGGCACGGGCGCGGCGCCGATGCGCTCCTCACCATCGATGCGACGCCGGACGGCGACGCGACCCTCGACGCGGCCGGACGCGACTCGATTCCCGCCCTTGCGGTCCATTCCGCTCGCGCGGTGCCGGGTCGCTATGCGTTTGTCATGACCGCCACGAACGAGGACCAGGTAGCCGCGCTGCTGAGCTACGCCCGCGGTAAGGCATACAAGCCGGTCATGCTCACGAGCGGCTGCCGGGGGATCGGAAACATTTCCCGCGACGCGTTGGTCCTGATGACCTCGCAAGCCGCGGCCAATTGCGACCCGGCGAGCATTCCCCGCTCGCTCGATCGCCGCGTCATCGTCGCCGCGCCCTCGCCGCCCGGACCGGAAGGCGCCAGTACCGCCGCCCAAGCCGCGCTGTCGATCGTGGCCAACGTTCTCGCTCAGCTCGGGCGCGACCTCAGCAGCCACTCGCTGCTCGCGGTGCTCGAGCGCGTCCATAGGTTCCAGACACCGGGGTTTGCCCCGGTTACGTGGACCGCCAATCGCCACTTCGGCACGAAATCGGTCTGGCTCATGACCCTGGATCTCCAGACGCAACGATTGATCGGGGAGCCGGGATGGGTGGAGGGGGAATGAACATCACCAATCCACCACGACGCCCACAGCGCCAACGCCTTTTCATCTCACATCGAAAGGAACGCCATGGCTACCCACTACATATTCAATACGCCGGCGGCCCAAGGGCCTGCGGACTATCGGAAGACCGGGCAAAGTGACGCCGCGCTCGCGCAATTCCTGCAAGCGTGGAATGACAACGTGGCGCAGTGGACGGCGATGTCGGTCATCGGCAACCCGTGGTCGAACCAGAACGATGCACCGCGCGCGTGGTACTTCAACCCGGTGACGGCAGGCTGGCCGTCCGGTGCGCCGGTGCCGATTCACTGGACGGCGTTTCCGAACCGGCTGCCGACCTTCTTCGGCAATCCGCAGATCGTCAACGGCAAGCAGTTGACCGAGCCGCTGACCGTCCCCCAGATCTATCGACTCGCCGATCTGAACAGCATCACCGTGGACGGCAACACGTTCGTGCTCTACAGCGCGGACCCCCACGCCGGCAATGTCTTGCAGATACCGACCAGGAAGTGTCCCGAGATCGGCTGGACCGGCGACTACATGCCGTTTTCGCCCAACGGCCCGCGTGGCTGGCTCGACGAATACTGTGAGTGGAGCGTTACCTGGGTCGATAACGAGCCCGGGGGCTCGATCGAATCGATCACTTTCACAAGCGAGAACCCGGCGTATTGGCTGACCCTGTGGAATCAGGATCCGAATGTGGTGCTGCAGCTCTATCAGCTCTATGTCGATCCGGCGGTGCAGCTGGCCGACCTGTACCTGCTGTACCCCGAGGGCAATCCGCAAGCCGGCGAGCCGGTGGTCGACCCCATCACCGGCAATCCCGCCTACGACCCGACGAACAAATGGAATGCCGGCACCCTGCGGATTCCCGGCGTGAGCGGCGGCGCGATGCATCTGACGAGCCCGCCCAACACGTTGAGCGCGGAGATCTATCTCGCCGCTGCATCCACCATTCAACGCTCGGGCGCAGGCCCTACCGACCCGCAGGCGCTCATCTGCTGCAGCCAGTACGGGCAAAGCTTCCGCAACAGCGATCCGACGATAGGCGCGGGCGGCAACCGCGCAGCGGCGAGCGTCCTGATCTCGCTTGCCGATCCGGTCGGCCTCTACATGCAGACGCCGAACTGGAGCCTGTTCACCACGCCCGACGGAACATCGGCGGCCGAGTTCTGGACCGTCACCCGCGGGGCTGCGGATCCGCAGCAGGGGACCAACACCGATTCGATTCTCCAGGCCGTCTTCGCCGTACCCGCCGATAAGGGCTACACCATGGACAAGATCCTGGTGAACGACCCATTCACCGGCGTGGCTACGCCGCTCGTCTCGGCAGGCCAGATCGCTGCGACGATGCAGATCGCCTTGCGCGTCCAGACCATGCAGCCCTCGCCTTCCACGCCTCCGAACCAGGCGATGGGCTGTGTCGCCGATCAGGTCGCGAGCTCGCTGCAGCCGTGGCCGGCGCAATTCATTCCGTCGACCTTGTTTTATGGCAACAGTCCGAGCGATCTGCCGAGCCGCCTGGCACCAGGCCGCACCGTGACCATGGTGCTCGTGGTGCAAGGCGCTTCCAGCGACACCACCACCGCCAATGCGCGCGTGCAGTTCGACGATCCCGGCATCACTGCGACCGTGACGACCTTCTTCCCCAATGCAGGCGCGATCCCGGGCCTGACCAACGCCGGCGGCACCCAGGCGTATCTGCTGGACGTGACGGTCGCCGCCGACGCGCCCGTCGGCGCCTTCGGCATCCGCGCCTTGAATCCGTACGAGGCAGCGGATCCGCCGGTGGAACAGCATCCGTACGAGCAGGGGCTCGCGATGGTCGTGAGCCAGGCGTCATGACCCGGACGATGCAGAGGCCGCGCACCGTCGTCATCGCTGCCGCCATGGCCGTCTGCATCGCCGCGTCGGGAACCCAGGTGCGATCCCAACCCGCTGCATTGCCCTCCCTCACACCGAGCTTCGGCTGCACTCAGCCGCCGACCTTCGATCCGACCAGCGTCGATTTCCTCGCGGGCGACATCACTTCGCCTTTCGCCCAGCAGGCCGATGTCAACTGCTTCGCCTGGCAAAGCTTCATCGCGCTCAACTGACCGGTGAATCCGGGCTGGCCAGCGGATCCGACGCAAGCGGGAGAGCCCGACCGCGCCGCGCTATCCAGGGACTGGGGCACGCCGGTCGATCCGACCAAAGCGTCGGTGCGTCCGTCAGCATGGGAAACCTTCAAGCCGGTTCAGGATATCTTCGTGCCGCCGGGCCGAACGCCGAGCGGATGGGGGGTGTTCGATACCTCATCGCGATGCCCGGCCGCAGGCAAGGCGGCCGTGTCGCAGCTGCAGGCGGGGCTCGCCCCGCATCGCTTGCTGCGGTCGACCTCGAAGCTGGGCCGTCCCCTGCCGCGACGCACGCGCGCCCTGCTCGGTGCGTTCACCGGCCTCGGGCCGAGCGGGTTCAACGAAGCCGTCGGCGGCTGGCTCACCGATCAAAACCGGCAGCTGGTGTGGTACGAGCTCGCCGTCAACCGCGCCGAGTTCCAGTACCTGACGAATCCCGACGGTGTCGCAGCGGACGCCCTTTACACGCAAGCGGGCCAGACGACGGTCGCCACCAACGCGAACAGCCGGCATCCGAACGGCTTGTACTTTCCCGTGGGAGAGCCGCCCAAGGGGACCGACGTGCAAACGTGGGATCGACTCGGCGCGACCGAAGTGAAAGCCGCATGGCGCGTCCTGACCGGCCTGCCGAGCCTGTGGCCGCGCTATCACCTCACCCAGGCCTGGGTCGCCGATCCGGACACCGGGAAATGCACGCAGGCAGTGCTCGGCCTGGTGGGCTTGCACATCATCCGCAACACAGCGACGTTTCGGAACTTCGCCTGGGCGACGTTCGAGCACATCGACAACGCACCCGATCTGGCACCCGCCTACACCGACCCTTATACCCACCCCTTCGGCTACAGCTTCAACAACCCGCAGTGCACCGGGTCCAAGTCCAACGCTTGCAAGCCGAACCAACCGCGCGTGGACGGGAATGGCAAGCCGCTCTTTCCCAGGACCGAGCCGGTGCAGGTGATGCGCGAATATGCGATTCCCGCCCAGGTCGCCCAATTGAACCTGAGCGTGCAGCAGGCGATTCGCGCCAACAACAGTGCTTCGGTGTTCCAGTATTACCAACTGGTGAACGTGCTCTGGGGACAGAGCATCGCGCAGCCGGTTACCGCGCCGAATCAAGCACCGCCACTGGCCACGCAGGGCATGGTGTCGGTCGGAAACTCACCGGTCGCCAACACGACGCTCGAGACCTATGCCCAATCGCGCACTTGCGTGTCGTGTCATGCCTACGCGCACATCAAAGACAATGCGTCGCTGGCGTCGGACTTCAGTTTCGTGTTCGGCGAAACCCAGGCCGGGCAATCGATGGACGAGCGCGTGCGAGAGAAGATGCAGCGAGGGCGAACAAGCGATAGCCGCTAAATTCCAGCTATTTCGCCAGGTCGATGGTTTTGTCTGGAGGCGGGGGTCGGAATCGAACCGGCGTACACGGCTTTGCAGGCCGCTGCATAACCACTCTGCCACCCCGCCGGGGGGCACCTAATGAAACGGGGGAAACGAACGATTGAACGTTTCCCCCGCGAAGATTCTGGAGCGGGAGAAGAGTCTCGAACTCTCGACCTCAACCTTGGAAAGGTTGCGCTCTACCAACTGAGCTACTCCCGCATAGGAGCGAACCGAATTATACGTAAGGTGCGCTTTCGCGGCAACTACCTCTTCCATGCGAGCGGCACGGTAAGCTTCAGGTTCCACACCATCGACACGAGGGTGAGCACGGCGGCGACGTAAATGAGCCAGGTGCCCCAGTATTGCGGATCGAAGCCGCCGACC
>JAQGNC010000043.1 GCA_028292065.1 Betaproteobacteria bacterium | reverse complement strand
AGGGAAACCTTGGTTTCCCTCTTTGGCGTTCACCGGGCGCCAGGCGCCGGCAGGCGCCGGTCGGCTGTGCAGATAGCCCTGCATCTCGTCGCAGCCTTCGGCTTTGAGGAACACCCGCTGTGCTTCGGTCTCCACGCCTTCGGCGATCACGGTCAGGCCGAGGCTTTTACCGAGCGCGATGATCGAGCGTACGATGTTGCTGCTGTCGGCATCGCCGGGGATCGCCTGCACGAACGACTGGTCGATTTTGAGGTGGTCGATCGGGAAGCGCTTGAGGTACGCAAGCGACGAGTATCCGGTGCCGAAGTCGTCGATCGCGATGGCGATCCCGAGGTCGCTCAGCTCCTGCAGGAGCGCGCGGCTCACTTCGGGGTCGTGCATCGCGACGGTCTCGGTGATCTCGAGCTCGAGCTGGCTCGCGTGGGCGCCGGTCTCTTCGAGTATCGCTGTGATGGTCGCGACGAGGTCGGTTTGCCTGAACTGCCGCGGGGACAAGTTCACCGCGACGCGCATGTCGGTGTGCCCTTCGTCGGCCCAGCGCCGCACCTGCGCGCAAGCGGTGCGCAGCACCCACTCGCCGATCGGGATGATGAGGCCCGTCTCTTCCGCGAGCGGAATGAACTCGGCCGGATACACGAGCCCGCTGGTACCGCGGCGCCAGCGGATGAGCGCTTCGACGCTGCTCGAGCGTCCCGAGTCCAGCGCGAGCCGCGCCTGGTAGTGGAGCTCGAACTCGTTCATCGCGAGCGCGTGCCGCAGGTCGGCTTCCAGACGCAGTCGCTCGAGCGCATTCGCGTTGAGGTCTTCGGTATAAAAGCACAGCTGGTTGCCGCCGCTGTGTTTCGCCCGATACATGGCGGTGTCGGCGTTCTTGAGCAGGCAATCGGCGTCGGGCCCGTCGCCGGGGTAGATGCACACACCGATGCTCGCGCCGGTGAACACTTCGTGGCCGTCGAGGCGGATCGGCTGCTGGAGCTCGACCAGCACTTTCTGCGCGAGCGCCGCTGCGGCTGAAGGCTCGTCGATGCCGTTGAGGACCACCGCGAACTCGTCGCCACCGAGACGTGCGACGGTGTCCGACTCGCGCACGTTGAGCTTCAGGCGCTCGGCCACGCGTTTGAGCAGCGCGTCGCCTTTGGCGTGGCCGAGGCTGTCGTTGACGATCTTGAAACGATCGAGGTCGAGATACAGGATCGCGATGCGCCCCTGCACGCGGTTGGCCCACGCGATCGCCTGGGTCAGCCGGTCGCCGAGGAGGTTCTTGTTCGCAAGTCCGGTGAGGCTGTCGTAATTCGCGCGGTATTCGAGCTCGACCTGATACTGCTTCAACTCGGTGACGTCGCTCTGGATGCCGACGTAATGCGTGACCGTGCCTTTGTCGTCGCGCACCGGCGAAATCTGCAGGTTGTTCCAGAAGAGCGTTCCGTCCTTGCGGTAATTGCGCAGCAGCACCGACGCCTCGGTCCCGGTCGCGATCGCCTGGCGCAGGCGGTCGATCTCGGGCTGGTCGCGTTCGGTTCCCTGCAGGAAGCGGCTGTTGCGCCCGATCGACTCCTCGGTGCCGTAGCCGGTCATCTGCTCGAATGCGCGGTTGACGTGGACGATCGGCTGGTCGGGCGCCTGCGCATCGACGATGAAGATGGCGTTGGTCGCCGCGTCGATCGCGAGGTCCCTCAGGCGCAGGTCGGCCTGCGAGCGGCGCAGCCCCCGATGGTCGCTCGCTTCACGCAGCGCCCGCGACGCGGCCGGCGCGAGGCGCTGCAGGCGCTGCTTGAGGACGTAATCGGTGGCGCCGCCGCGCAGGCAGTCGACCGCCTCGTCTTCGCTCAGGGTGCCGGAGATCATGATGACCGGCGTGTCCGGCTGCCTCGTCTGGCTCAGGCGCAAAGCCGATATGCCATCGTAGTCGCGCAGGTTGTGGTCGCACAGCACGAGGTCGAAAATCTCGCGCTCGAGCGCCGCCTCGAAGCCGGCCTTGCCGGTCACGTGCACGATGTCGCACCCGAGCCGGCCGGCTTTCAGCTTGTAGGCGATGATCTGCGCGTCGCGCGGGTCGTCCTCGAGATGGAGCACCCGGACAGGCCGCACCAGAGGGACGCTGCCAGCAGCCTGCTCTGTCACGGGGGTGCGGCCTCCAGACTGAAATAAAACGTCGCGCCGCGGCCGGGCTCGGCTTCCGCCCACACCGTTCCGCCGTGCCGGGCGACGATACGGCGTACGTTGGCAAGACCTATGCCGGTCCCTTCGAATTCCTCGGCGTGGTGCAGTCTCTGGAAAAGGCCGAAAAGCTTGCCGGCGTGCTGCATGTCGAAACCGACCCCGTTATCGCGCACGAAAAATACCTGCCGCCCCTCCTCCACCCCCGCGCAGCCGATTTCGATGAGCGCCGCGCTGCGCGGCTGCGTGTATTTGACGGCGTTGCCGAGCAGGTTGGCGAAAATCTGCCGCAGCATGGAGAAATCGGCGCGCACGGCCGGCAGCGGCGCGACCCGCCATTCGATCTCGCGCCCGCGAGTCTCCATCTCCAGCCCTTCGATGACTTCGCGCACCAGCGGCTCGAGCTCGACGCGCTCCATGTGCAGCTCGGCGCGTCCCATGCGGGAGAACGCGAGCAGGTCGTCGATCAGCCGGCTCATGTCGCGGCTCGAGTCGGCGATCACTTCGAGGTGGCGCCGGGCTGGCTCCGAGAGCGCATCGCCTTCCTGGTCGACCAGCATTTCGAGGTAACCGTCGATGTGCCGCAGCGGCGCGCGCAGGTCGTGCGACACCGAGTACGCAAACGCTTCGAGCTCGCGGTTCACCGCCTCGACTTCTCCGGCGCGCTGCGCGAGCTCGCTGTTGAGCGCGAGCACCTCGCGGTTGCGCTCGCGTAAGATCCGCTCGGCTTCGGCCCGCGCGGCCATTTCGCGGCTGATGCCGCGAAACAGGGTCAGGAAGATTCCCGCGGCGACCGCGAGCGTGAGCAGGAGCGAGCCGAGCGTGAGCTGGCGCGTGCGCGCAAGCGTGCTTTCGCGCTGGAGCAGGACCGCTTCCCCGCGATCGTTCATGCGCGTGGTCGCCGCGAGGATCGCGCGCATCTGTTGCGCGCCTTCGTCGGAAGCGACCGCCTCGCGCGCGGACGACAGGCCGTTCTCGTCGTAGACCGACATCGCTTCGTCGAGCAGTTGCAGCCTGCGCTCGACCTGGCTTTTGAGCTCGGCCAGGTCGACCGCCTGGTGACGGTCGGCCGACGCATAGCCCGCGATCATCTTGAGGTAACCCCGCGCCGCGGCTGCGAGCCGCTGGTATTCCTCGCGCTGCTGCTGGCGCGAGGTCAGCAGGTACGCGGTCTGCGCGGACTCCGCGCCGGTCAGCACGACGTAGAGGTCGTCGAGCGCGTCGCGCAGCTGCTCGCTGTGGGCAATCTCCTGCGCCGACTCCGCGAAATCGACGCTCGCGCGATAAGTGAAGCCCGCGCCGATCGCGAGCAGCACGAGCGCGCCTGCGAACGCGGCGATGACCTTGCGCTCAACCGACGAGCGCACCACGGCGCGCGGCGCGGCATCGCCGTTGCGCAGGCTCGCGGCCATCGTCCCGGCGCCAAGCAGCACGAAGGCGATCGACGCGGCGAGCGGCGACATCCAGCGGTTGCCGATGACCGCGGAAGCGTCGGACACGTAACCTGCGATCGGCACCGCGCCGACGACCGCGACGAGCGCTGCGGCAGCCCACACCAGCGGGCGCAGCGACGGCGCGTTGAATACGCTCAGCGCGATGCCGAGTCCCGCGAAAGCCACCGCCGAGTACGGCGACATGCGTCCGGGGATGCCTCCGGGCACGTCGGACGTATCCTGGAAGAACAGCTCGTCGATCGCGAAGTCGAGATCGAAGACGTATTGCGCGAGCGTGGCGAGCCCGAGGAGCAGCACCGCGCCGGCCATCACCTGCGCGTCACGCCGGGCGGAAGGCGAGCTTCGAGGCACGCGCCACAGCGCGCCGCCCGCGAGGAGGAGGCCGAGCGCGGCGTTCGCTTCGATCGGCGCCTCGTGCGGGAACACGCTCTTGAGCGCGTTCACGCCGAAAGTCCAGCCGGCGAGCGCCGACAGTCCGATCGCGATCGTGATCGCGGCCGCGGTGCGCGGCAGTATCGAGTTCAGCGCGCGATCCATGAATGACGCGAAGCGTGAGGGATGAGCGCGCTGCGGCTTCAGCGCCGCGGGCGGAGCCGCACCCGGCGTTCGGGCGCGATGGCGCGCAGCTCTAAAAAAAGGATGGTCGAACCTGTATGACGATTGGGCGACGGCACTGTTTCCTCCGGGGCGCTGGGCCTTGGTAGTATGCCGTGTTCGCGGCGGCTTCGCCGCAGGAGGGGACGTGATGACTACAGCGGTGTTGCCGAGTGTCGAGATCGACGTCGAAGACGTCGAATACCTGCGTCATGCGGACAAGGCGCTGCTCGCGCGAATCTACCAACCTCGCGGCCCAGGGCCTTTTCCGCTCGTCATCGACCTGCACGGCGGCGCGTGGTGCAAGAAAGACCGCACCAGCGACGCCGGCACCGACGAGCCGCTCGCCAAGAGCGGCGTGGTCGTCGTGGCGCTCGATTTCCGCATGCCGCCGGACGCGAAATACCCCGCGTCGCTGCAGGACATCAACTACGCGATCCGCTGGTGCAAGGCGCGCGCGCCGGAGCTGAAGATCGATCCGGACAGGGTCGGCATCCTCGGCGTGTCGAGCGGCGGCCACCAGGCGATGCTCGCGGCGATGCGCCCGCGCGACTCGCGATATGCGGCGCTGCCGCTGCAGTCGTCAGACGAGATCGACGCAGCCGTGCGCTGCGCGATCCTGTGCTGGCCCGTGATCGACCCGCTCGGCCGCTACGAGTACGCGAAGAAAAACCAGGCGGGCGAGTTGAAGAAGCAGGCCGATGAATGGGTCGCGTGCCACGACCGCTACTGGGCCGACGAAGGCGAGATGGCCGAAGGCAACCCGACTCGTGTGCTGGAGCGAGGCGAAAAAGTCGAGATGCCGCCGGTGCTGTACCTGCAAGGCACCGCCGACGTGGCCCATCCGAAGCCGAACCGGGAGGCGTTCATCGCGAGCTACCGCAAGGCCGGCGGGCGCGTTGAGCTGCATCTCTTCGAAGGGGTGGGAGAAGCGTTCATCACGAACGATCCGACGTCATCGCAGGCGCACGACGCGATCGCGAAGATCATCGATTTCGTGCACAGCGAGCTCGAGGTCTGAGCGACATCACTCGGCGCGCTCCCAACGCTGTCATCGCGAGGAGCGAGCAAACGCGACGCGGCCCGTCCTGAGCTTGTCGAAGGGCGATCTCGTGGCGCACGGAAAAAACTCGCGACACGCACGGCCCGGCGGCTGCGGAACCGGCGCGACTGTATAGTCGCGTCGTCCCGGACCCGTGCGCGACGCGCACGCGATCCGGGATCCATTTTGACTTTTTGACTGCCGTCGCCGAGGACCCCGGCCTGGTCTGCGCCGCTCGGCGCCTCCACAGGGGCTCCAAGGTCGCGCCGAAGCCAGCGCGTGGTGTCAGGGTGCGGGGCGGTTAATCAATCCAAAAGGAAGGTGGCGGCCAGAGTCCGAGCTGCGTGAGTCGAACGCTTCCGTTCAGCGCCCCGCTGCTTGCGGCGCGTCCGCTGCAACGGATGGTTGGGCGGCGTGCTTATAGAGGAACTCTGGAGAGAGGTCGGCGCCATTCGGCCACGTGACTGTGTATAGCTCCGGGTGCACGGCGGCCCTTGCGAAAAGGGCGCGCTCCTTGAGAGGTTCGAACATCGGCCCCCAAAGCTCCGCGCTGAGATCTACAGTACCGGTCGTACCGTCTCGGAAACGGAGCCAGATTTTGTAGCCGTCCAAAACCTTGACTTCGATAATTTGCGGGATCATGCATTACTCCAATGGCTCTATCTTGTTCAGGGGCTGACGCGCTTGAGCTCGGGTCCAGTCTTCAAGCAACTCTATTTGGTGCAGGATGCGCCACTCATCGACGAGCCGTCTAGCGCGGGTGCCGAGCGCGCCCTCCATGACCTCGCCGTTGTCGATGCGAATAGAGGCCTCGTCATCACCATATTTCGCGTGAAAGTGCGGCGGCGCATGATCGTTGTAGTACATAGCGATGATGATGCCGAAGAAGCGGCTTAGCTCGGGCAATCCAGCTTCCTGTATTTTCTCATCGCACAGATCGCCTCATTGGCTGACAAGACGCCCAACGACAGAATTGAGCGGCGCGCCGCTTTTGCGCGGCCGCTCCGATGCCGGGTTGGGCGTAGGTGCATGCATGTGGTCATTATGCCAGCGAGCCCGGCCACAGGTGCTCGCATCCGCTGCGACGCGACCATGGCCACCAAAGGCCACGTCGCTCACCCTGAACGAGTCGACGATGTTCCTCCAAGTCGAGGAATGTAGAACTAACGAAGACGACGGTCGCCATTTCGCTTTGAGAACCCTAATCGTCTTGTTGAGCGCGCACGCTTACCGCGCATCCGCTCGAACTCGGGTTAGAGCGCGTCGCCTCGCGATGAACAGCATGCATAAAGTGAAGCTCCGGCTTCCCAAGCGGTTCGACCAAGCAGGACGGCCGTATAGCAATACCGCTAAGCTGTGATCGATGGATCCACGAGAACGTCAGCTTTCGATGGCCTTCCTGACCATCGTACGGACCGCGCGCGGTCAGCAGCTTGCACCCTTCTACAGGGGCTGCGGTGAAGTACAAACCCGTCTCGTGGTATTGCTCACCGGCGTGCATGAAAAAGTTCTCGATAACGAAGACCAACCGGCCCACCGAGACTTCGACCTGTAGTTCTTCGCGGAACTCACGCGCAACAGTCGAAGCAGCATTCTCGCCAGGCATGACCCTGCCGCCGGGTAAGGCCCAGAACGCGTCCCCCTCGGCTCGATGCAGCAGAATGCAGTCAGCGACGGCTACAACTGCAGCGGCCCGCAGTTGTGAACGATGATGCCGAGGGCTTTCGACCGGGTTCATGCGTAATGCGGTGTTCAGCGGCGGGCGCTTGCAGCCGTCCGCTGCAACGCACGGCCATGTGGCGGGCCCGCAAGTTCATCGAGTTTCAGATTTACATCGCAAGTGGCGAGTGGAGTCATGACGAACGTCGCGACAAACAGAACCCTCGACCATGCAGCCAGCAATTCCGATTGCGTTCGTGGGCATCCAAGCGCAATGACCGAACCTTTTCCGCACCACCGCTGGCAAAAGCTTCCCTCAGGCGGCTTCCGGCTGACCTGCTCTTTGTCCCAACACAGTGATAGATCCCCACGGAGGAAATAAATCGAGCATGCCAGCTCGGCTTGCTCTGTGTCGCTTTGAGAACTTGGCCTCCGCCATTTTTCAAGGTGAGCGGCACGACCAGACGCCCGTCAGCCTTCAATATCTTGAGCCACACTGGGGACAGGTGAGTAACGCCCGCATTGACAAGAATCGCATCCACTTGTCCGGGGTCATGTGCAAAACCATCGGCGCTCAGCACTTCGACCTGCCTGTAGCCTTTGAGATTCCGTCGTGCGCGGCGCGCCAACGTCTTGTCTGCCTCGACTGCGACGACCCGGCCGTGTTCGCCGACCATCTCGGCGATGATCGCTGAGTAGTATCCGGTGCCACAACCCACGTGATATACAGCTTCGCCATCCCTGAGATTCAGCTGATCGATGAGCGACGCCAAAAATGAAGGATGGCCGTTGTTAAGACTGCGTCTGGCATCTATTGCGACCAACACGTTGTGACTCAAATGCCTGGGATCGGCATCACTGGTCTTCGTGTAGCCTCCTCCAGGTTGCGTCGCGCTGAGGATGTGCCATGGCCCGCGGCCCAGAAATCCTTCGCGGGGTACGGTCGCGAATGCCTTCACGAGCCGTTCTGACTGTAACTTGGCATTCCAACGTATCTCCTCGGCATACCAGCGCCTCTGAAGATCCAGATCCGGATATGGTTGGTTGTCTACCATTGGGTGCCTTCAGAGGTGCTTCAGTGCCCACGCTTTTCAGCCCAGCTTGCTTCCCAATTGGTGCAACTGCGCAGGTCGAGCGTTATTCCTGCGGCACGTCGCGCAGGAACACCGTCAGGTCGGTCGTCGGGGGTTTGGCGGGGATCTGGTAGAAGAGGTCCGCCGCGAAGCCGCGGTGGTAGCTCGTGTGATTCACGAGATGCATGAGGATCTGCTCGCGGGTCATCACACCTGCGCCGCCGCCGACGAACGTGAAGCTGATCTTCTCGTCGAGCGCCGCGTCGGTCACCGCATCGCTCCAGTCGACGTACCACGCATCGACGTCGCGCTGCGAGCGCCTCAACTCGTCGAGTGAAGGCGGCTCGACGGTATTGCGCGCGGTGTAGCCGTGCTCGCGTCCTTCGAGGTGCGCCCTGAAGATGCAGTCGATCACGTAGTTGTGATTCAGAGTGTGAACGATGTTCTTGAACAGCGTCTGGCGCGGCTTGGTGATCTCTTCAGCGGGTAGCTCGGCCACAGCCTTGAAGAAGACTTCGTTCGCCCAGCGGTTGTAGCGCGTGAGCATGCGCGCGGAGGTGGTCGTCATCAGTCGAGCTTCACGTTCGCCGCTTTGGCGATTCGGCCGTAGCGCTGGCCGTCGGACTTGATCAATGCCGCGAACTGCTCGGGCGTGCTTGGTGTCGGGATGAGCCCCTGTGTTCGCATGCTGTCGCGAACGTCGGGCGAGTTGAGGAGCTTCACCATTTCGGCGTTGAGCCGGGTCGTTGCATGCGCTGGGCGAGCATGCGCGACATGATGTCGAACGAGCCGCCGGCAGGGAACGGCACGACGATGCGAACGGTCTTGGATGGAAATTCCTGCGCGCCTGCGGCAACGCTGAAACCCGAGAGGACAACGACGGCGGCTGCGATTGCGCTGCGGGTCATCGGCTCGAGTCCTCTCAGGCGTAGGTGAATCCGACGGTCGTGCGCCAGACGCCGGACTCGTCGCGCTGGAGGGCAGCGAGCTCCGCGCGTCCGGCACGGGGTGTGCGCACGAAGTGCATGCGGCTCACCTGCGCAGGGAGCCCGTCGCGAGTGACGCGATACTCGACGTCGCGCAGCTCGCGTGGAGCGGTGGCGGTCAGCATGAAGCGCCCGTCGCCGTCGGTGACGGCAGCGACGTGCTCGCGCGCGTCGTGCAGCAGATCGACTCGCGCTCCTGCAACCGGCTTCGATTCGGCATCCACGATGCGGCCCGACACGAGCAACGTCTCGCCGCGGCCGATCGACACGGTTCCAACGATTCCTTCGGGCGCCGCGTCCGCGCGCAGCGCGGTCAAACCCGCGGCTGAAACTGCGGCCCCGGCGACACCGGCAATCATGAGACGTCTGCGACGCAGCGAAATCGTGTTCGCCATATTTTATTCTCCTCGCGTGACTGCTTCCTCCGACCTCCCGTGACGGGAGGACCCGCGTTACACGCCCATCATACCGCGGAGCGCGGTTTGCGGCGCGCTTCCGGTTTGGACTAACATGAACCGGCCCGCGTCTTCTTTACGCCCCATCGCGTCGAGTGCCGTGAAGGCGCACCTGCATACCCGAACAACAAGCCGCAGGATTCCCACCACCAAGGAGGAGGACCCACATGAAGCTCGTGTACTTCAACGATTACCGTCTCGGCGTGCTCAAGGGCGACGCCGTCGTCGACGTGACCGCGGTCGTGCAGAAGATTGCGCACACGGGGCCCGGCGATCTCATGAACAATCTCATCGCGCGCTTCGAGGAATTCCGGGGGCCGCTGCAGCGCGCGGCCGATTCGGGCAAAGGCGTGCCGGTGTCGCAGGTCAAGCTGCGCCCGCCGCTGCCCAAGCCGGTCAACATCGACTGCATGGCGGTCAACTACATGGAAGACGGCACGCGCAAGGCGCCCGCGCCGATCAACGCGTTCCACAAGTCGCCCGGCTGCATCGTCGGCCACGGCGACACGATGGTCCTGCCCGACATCGCCGCGACGATCTTCGAAGGCGAAGCGGAGCTCGCGCTGGTCATCGGCAAGCGCGCGAGCAACGTCCCCGCGGCGAAAGCGATGGAGTACATCTTCGGCTACGTGAACTTCATCGACGGCTCGGCCCGCGGAGTGCTGCCGGAGGGAAACACGTTCTACCAGATGAAGTCGCGCGCGACTTTCGCGCCTCTGGGGCCGTACCTGGTGACGGCGGACGAGATCCCGAACCCGCAGAAGCTGCAGGTGCGCCTGTGGGTGAACGGCGTGCTCAAGCAGAACTACAACACCGACGACATGGGACACAAGATCCCGCGCTGCATCGAGTGGATCACCTCCATTCACGACCTGGAGCCGGGCGACATCCTCGCCACCGGCACCAATCACCGCGGGCTCTCCGCGTTCCAGGACGGCGACACCGTCGATCTCGAAGTCGAAGGCCTCGGGAAGCTGACGGTGAAAGTCAAAGACGAGCTGAAGCGCACCTGGTCCCGCGAAACGCGGCTCGACCGCGAGACGAAAGGGCTCAACGGGACTACGCCGCAGATCAGCGGGAAGTACGCTAAAGCGTAGGCGGCAGACTCGCCGCCTACGCTTTAGCGTTCCGCCGGATTACGCCAAAGAGGGAAACCAAGGTTTCCCTCCTTGAACCTCCTTTCCTTCGGCTCGCTGTCGCTCGCTTCGCCGCCGTGAAGCCGTTCCAACCCACCCCCACCCTAACCCCCCGCGAAGGGGAGGGAACGTGATCCGCGCTGCGGATCACTTAAGGGTATGGGGTCTGACCCCGGCTTCATTGGGGTCAGACCCCGGTTTAGCGGAGTCTGACCCCGGTGCACGTGCGCCACGTGATCGCCGCGTCGCCCTTGCGGGCTCCTCGCGATGACACTTGCTCAGCCTCGAGCGAGCGCCTTTTTCTGCCGCCCGTCCGCGTCGAAGTTCGCCGGCTCGAGCCACCGCTCGAAAGCGCTGCGCAGCGCGGGCCATTCGCTGTCGAGCATGGCGAACCATGCGGTGTCGCGGCTCTCGCCTTTGAGCACCATGTGCTGGCGGAACACGCCTTCGAAAGTGAAACCGAAGCGCCGGGCGGCGCGCTTCGAAGGCTCGTTGCGGTTGTCGCACTTCCACTCGAAGCGGCGATAGCCGAGCTCGTCGAAGACGTAGCGTGCGTGCAGGAACAGCGCTTCGGTCGCGGCCCGGGTGCGCGAGATCGCGGGTCCCCACAGGATGTTGCCGACTTCGATCACGCCGTGCTCGGGCGTGATCCGCATCAACGCCTGGCGTCCTTCGGCGCGGCCGGTGGCGATGTCGACGACGGTGTAGAAGAGCGGATCGTCGGACGCTGACGCGCGCGTGAGCCAGGCGTCGAAGCCGGCGCGATCTTCAGGCTTGTCGAAGAGATAGCGGAAGCGCGTCTCGGCGCCTTCGGCCATGGAGGCGGCGAAAAGCGGGTCGCCGTGCGTGGCGGGATCGAGCGGCTCGAGACGGCAGTAGCGGCCTTCGAGCGTTTTGCGCGCGGGGCGTGGACGAGGCTGCCAGTTCGGTAGTTCGTTCAAAATCGTTTCCCCTCACCCCGACCCTCTCCCCGCTGCCGCGGGGCGAGGGAGACAGGCAACGGCGTCGCACATCCCCGCTGCCGCGGGGCCGAGGAGGCCGGCGTCGGTGCGGAATCCATTATCGAACCTTCAACGTCAAAATGGGTCCTGGCGTGCGCCAGGATGACGCTTATCACTGCACCTTCATGTTGATGTCGCGATTATCGAACCTTCAACGTCAAAATGGGTCCTGGCCTGCGCCAGGATGACGGCCATCACTGCACTTCATGTTGATCGGGCGCGCAGGCCATTTCTCGGGCGCGGGCGCGGCCCCGCATACAGCGGACACCGTGAGCGCGAAGCACGTTCCGGGGATAATGCGCGATGCCTGCATGGTCTCCTCCTCGATTTCTTGTTCCGCTTATTGTGACACTTCCATCCGCCGCAGCCCGCGAAGCAACCGGACTGTGTAGCGCAGTTGCGACGGCCGTGCTGTTGATCGCGGGATGCGCCAGCACGCCCGAACCGATGCGCACGCCGGGGTATGTCGCGCCGACTCCCGCGGAAGCGCGCGCGCTGATCGCCCGCGTGCTGCCGCCGGGCACGACCAACCGCGCCGCGTGGGCCACCGACATCTATGCGGCTTTCGGTGCGATGGACATCGCCGCGACGCCGGAGAACATCTGCGCGGTCGTCGGCATCACCGATCAGGAATCGAACTTCCGCGTCGATCCGGCGGTGCCGGGGCTCTCTTCGATCGCCTGGAAAGAGATCGACAAGCAGCGCGAGCGCGCGGGCGTGCCGAGTCTCGTGCTGCAGGCGGCGCTGCTCATCACTTCACCCAACGGCAGGAGCTACAAGGAAAGGCTCGACGCGGTGAAAACCGAGCAGCAGTTGAGCGACATCTTCGATGACTTCATCGGCATGGTTCCGATGGGCAGGACCTTCTTCGCCGATCGCAATCCGGTGCGCACCGGGGGGCCGATGCAGGTGAGCGTGGCGTTCGCCGAGTCGCACGCGGCGTCGCGTCCTTATCCGTACCCGGTGACGGGATCGCTGCGCAACGAAGTCTTCACGCGGCGCGGCGGGATGTATTTCGGCATCGCGCACCTGCTCGACTATCCCGCGTCGTACGACAGCCCCATCTATCGCTTCGCCGATTTCAACGCGGGGCACTACGCGAGCCGCAACGCGGGATTCCAGAACGCGGTGACGCTGCTCACCGGTATCCCGCTCGCGCTCGACGGCGATCTGCTGCGCTACGAGCAGGGCCAGCCGTCGAAAGAACCCGGCAGCACCGAGCTCGCGACGCGAACGCTGGCCAGGCGCATCGACATGAGCAACGCCGACATCCGCCGCGACCTCGAGGTGGGGCGAACGCAGCAGTTCGAGAAGACGCGGCTTTACGGGGCAGTATTTGCGCTCGCCGACAGGGTGGGCGGCCAGCCCGCGCCGCGCGCGGTGCTGCCGAAGATCGTGCTGCAAAGCCCGAAAATCACTCGCAAGCTCACGACCGACTGGTTCGCGAATCGCGTGCACGCACGCTATCGCGCGTGTCTCGACCGCACCTCGAATCCATAAACACGCTCCGCGCGCTCGCGTGCGCGCCGGTCTTTCATCAGCGAATCTGTTCGCTCTTCTTCATGAAACGCAGGATGGATGCTCGCGCATCCATCCTGGTTACACTGCGGCGCTGCTGCGCGCCGCACGCCCGGCTTTACTTGTGGCCGACCGGATCGTCGTTGCCGCGCTGATGGGGGACCGGATCGTCAGCGCCATGTTTGCCTGCACGAATGTTCGTTTTGACTTTCATGATAGCTCCTGGTGGTGATGTGCTTTCGCACTATTATCTGCCGGCCCATGCCGGCAAATGCTCTACCCCGGGCGCCGGACGGATCTTCGGGACTGCTCGATCCGCCGTGGCGTTCGGTGATGTCGGTTTGGTTAGAGCGACATCGTGGATCAAGCATAGGGGCGGGCAGGATTTGCGGACACGGCACAACGGCGTGATTTGCAGGCCCCCATGGTCCAAAAAAGGGCGGGACCTTGGTCGCAGCGCCGCTTTGTCGCGGGGAGTCGGGTGCTCAGCTTGCGGTCTCGACCTCCCGCTGGGTACGCGTCCCAGTCGAAGCGTAGCGCGCCTTGCCGAGCTTCTTCGCTTCGTAGAGTGCAGCGTCGGCAGCCTTGAGCAGGTCCGCCGCTTCGGTTCCGTCGGCCGGTGAAACCGCGATACCGATGCTCGTGCTGATCGCCACGGGGCCGCCGTGCAGGGCGTACGGCGCGCACAGGCTGCGCATGATCCTGGCCGCGACGCGCTCGCTGTAAGTCACGTCTTCGATCCGCGACAGCACGACGACGAATTCGTCGCCGCCGATACGCGCGGCAGTGTCCTCGGTCCGCATGAGCCCCGCGAGCCGCTCGCCCACCCGCCGCAGCAATTCGTCTCCGACGGCGTGCCCGTAGGTGTCGTTGACCGGTTTGAAACCGTCGAGGTCCAGGCACAGCACCGCGAGTATGTCGCCGTAGCGGTTGGCTCGCGCGAGCGCGACACGCAGGCGGTCGTGCAGCAGGCGCCTGTTCGGAAGACCCGTCAGGGTATCGTGATGCGCCTGCTCGAGCGCGGCGGCCTGGGCATGCGACAGCGCCGCCCACAGGCGCTTCATGTTCCAGAACATCGCTGCCATCAGCGCGATGCCGACGACGATCAGCAGCGCGAGCGCTCTTTCGAATCGCGCGTCGTCGCGGGCCTGCGCGGCCCGGCGCTCGTCGAGCAGGCGGGTTTCGATCGTCTTCATCTCGCTGATGTTCGCTCTGATCGATTCCATCTCGCGCGTGCCGGTGCCGACCATCGTCGCCTTCACCACGGCCTGCACGCCGTGGCCGACCCTCAGGCCGATCAGCGCGTCCATGTAGGCGAAGCGCCTGGCGATGTTCTGCTCGAGCGCGGGTATCAGCTTCTGCTGATCGGGGTTGTCGGCGGTGTAAGCCTTGAACGCGGCCAACTGCTCGTCGATCGTCGCGAGCACGCGGTCATATCGCAATCTGGAGACGGCGGAGCCGGAAATGAGGAAAGCGCGCCCGGCCGACTCGGTTTGAACGAGCGCGAGATGCAGCGCTTCGAGCTTGCCGATCGCCACCGCGGCGTGCAGGACCCACGCGTCGGTGTCGCGGCTTCGATCCAGGAGGTGGAGCGCGAAAAACCCGAGGCCGAGCAGGCCGGTCGCGCAGAAGCCGAATGCGATCGCGATCAGGTGTTCGGACACCATGCCCCCGGCGCGGCCCCACCAGCGGCTCGCGCGCGGTTTCATCGCCTAGCCGAGGAACCGCGCGGCGAATTCATCCGCCGCGACGGGCCTGGACTTGAGATACCCCTGATACTCGTCGCACGCGTTCGCCGCGAGAAAGGCGAGCTGCGCCTCGGTCTCTATGCCTTCGGCGACGACGCTCAGGCTCAGGCTGTGCGCCATCGCGATGATCGCGGTGATGATCGCGCAGCGGTCTCCCGGGTTCACGATCTGCATCACGAACGAGCGGTCGATCTTCAGCTCGTCGAGCGGGAAGCGGCTGAGATAGGACAGCGACGAGAAGCCCGTGCCGAAATCGTCGATCGAAAGATTCGCGCCGATCGCCTTCAGCTGCTCGAGCGTTTCGACGTTGCGCTCGGTGTTGTCCATCATCGAGCCTTCAGTAAGCTCGAGCGTGAGGTCCTGCGCCCGCGCGCCGGTGTCGCGCAGCGCCTTCTCCACCACCGCGACCAGGTTGCTCTGGCTGAACTGCTGGCTCGACACGTTCACCGAAATGCGCGGAACGTAGTGGCCGGCCGCGCGCCACTGCGCGCTCTGCCTGCAGGCGGCCCGCAGCACGTACTCGCCGAGCGGGGTGATGAGACCGTTCTCTTCGGCGAGCGGCACGAACTCGCCCGGCATGATGAGGCCGCGCTCCGGGTGCTGCCAGCGCACCAGCGCTTCGGCGCCGACCACGCGTCCGCTCGCGACGTCGACCTTGGGCTGATAGTGCAGCACCAGCTCCTCGCGCTCGAGCGCGCGGCGCAGCTGCGTGGTGAGGTTGAGCTTCTGCAGCGCGCGCGCATTGAGGTCGCTCGAATAGAACCGCGCGGCATTCTTGCCGCACGCCTTGGCGTAATGCATCGCGGCGCCGGCATTCCGCAGGACGTTGTCGCGTTCGCCGCCGTCGTCGGGGAATACCGTGATCCCGATGCTGCACGTCACGCTGATCTCGTGCTCGAGCAGATGGACCGGCGCGGCGATCTCGGCGAGCACCCGGTCGGCCACCTGCGCCGCGTCTTCGCTGCGACTCACTTCAGGCAGCAGGATCGTGAACTCGTCGCCGGACACGCGCGACAGGCTCGGGCGCTGCTTGGCCGCATCGAGACGGCTGATCGTGTCGGTCGCGCGCAGACAGTGCTCGAGCCGGTTCGCGACCTGCTGCAGCATCGCGTCGCCGAGCGCGGGGCCGAGCGCTTCGTTGATCTTCTTGAAGTCGTCGAGACCGACGTGAAGGACCGCGCCCATGTGGCGATAGCGCGTCGCGTGCGACAGCGCCCACTCGAGCCTGTCCATGAAGGTGTGTCGGTTCGGAAGCCCGGTCAGCAGGTCGTAGTTCGCGAGGCGGTCGCGGTAGGCCTTCGCGGCGAGCGTGTTCCTCAGGCGCAGGACGAGCTCGCTCGAATCGACCGGCTTGGCGAGAAAGTCGGTCGCGCCGAGCTCGAGCGCTTTCAGCTTGGTGCGCGGATCGGTCGAGGACGTGAGCACGATCGTCGGCACGTCCTGCAGCACGTTCGACGCGCCCATGCGCTCGAGGATCTCGAAACCGCTCATGCCGTGCATCATGAGATCGAGCAGCAGGACGTCGGGACGCCGCGCATTGATGAGCTCGAGCGCCTGCAGCGGGTCGTCGGTCGAGACGAACCGGGTGTAGCCGGCCTCTTCGAGGTGAACCTGGGTCACCTCGATGTTGAGCGGCTCGTCGTCGACCATCATGACGAGCGCATCGCGCAGGCCGCGCATCTCGTCGCCCTGCGCGCTGCCGTACGCGGCGGGCACCGCGCTCTTCGAGGTGTTCACCAAACCGTCTTCCATGTTCACACTGCCGCCGCGGGCTCTTCCTGCGGCGATTCCAGCCTCGCGACCAGGCTTCGCAGCTCGACCATCGAGTGGTCGAGCTCGATCGCTGCGCACGCGTGCGCAGCCTGCTCCAGGCGCGTCGCCGGCTCGGTGAAATCGTTGTAGCCCACGGTGCCCGCCGCCCCATTGAGCCAGTGGGCGAGCGCCGCGAGGGCGGTGTAATCGCGGGCCTGCGCGGCGGCCTCGAACGCCAGCATCTGCTCGTCCAGGCGCGCCGCGAACCTGCGGATCGTCGGGCGCAGCCGCGGGTTGTGGGCGAGCGCGGAGCGCACCGGCTCGTCAGACGGGGCAAGCGCCGGGCCTGCTGCCGCGGCAAGCGCGCTCGGCGCCGCGCTTTGCGTGTCGCCACGCTCGGTGCGCGTGCCGCCCAGCAGCACGGCGAGCGTCTGCATCAGGCGATCGATGTCGAGCGGCTTGGTGACGAAGCCCGAGCACCCCGCCGCCATCACTTCCTTCTCGGCGCCTTTCATGGCATTCGCGGTGAGCGCGAGGATCGGCATGGCAGCGCCTTCGGCGCGCAGTTGCCGCGTGGCCGTAAAGCCGTCCATCACCGGCATCTGCATGTCCATGAGCACGACGTCGAAGCGCTCGACGCGCGCGCGCTCGACCGCGACCTGGCCGTTCTCGGCTTCGCGGATGACGAGCCCCGCATCGCCGAGCACGAGCCGCAGGAGCTCGCGGTTCTCGGCGCCGTCGTCGACGACGAGCACCCGCGCTGGCGGGAAGCTCCAGCGCGTGTCGTCATCCGCGGCGTGCACCGGGTGCTGCGAGGCCAGCTCGGGCGCGTCGAGCATCCGCACGGTGTCGAGCGGACCGGTTTCAACGGTCATCGTGAACGTGCTGCCTTTGCCGAGCTCGCTCGCGACGACGATGTCGCCGCCAAGGGCGCGAGCGAAACGGCGGCTGATCGTGAGCCCGAGACCGGTGCCGCCGAAGCGGCGCGTCACCGAGCTGTCGGCCTGCACGAAAGGATCGAACATGGTTTCGAGCTTGTCCGCGGCGATGCCGATCCCGCTGTCGATCACGTCGACCGCCATCGCCGGCGCCGCACCGCTCGCCAGGCGCAGCACGACCGTCACCCCGCCGCTCTCGGTGAACTTGATCGCGTTGCCGACGAGGTTGGTCACGATGCGCCGCAGGTACGTGGGGTCCGAGCGGATGGTCTCCGGTATCGGCCCTTCGGTGCGCAGATAGAGGCGGATGCCTTTCTCGCGCGCGCGCACGTCGAGCACCGTGACGACTTCGCGCACCAGCGCGTAAGGCGCGCACTCGAGCTTTTCGACTTCGAGATTGCCGGACTCGACTTTCGAAAGATCGAGGATGTCGTTGATGAGCTCGAGCAGGTGCTTGCCGCTCGAATGGATCGTGTCGAGATATTTCCGCGCCTGCGCTTCGTTCTTGCCGTAGCCGCGCTTCAGGAGCTCGGTGAAGCCGAGGATCGCGTTCATCGGCGTGCGGATGTCGTGGCTCATGTTCGCCAGGAAATCGCTCTTGGCCTGGTTGGCGGCTTCGGCGACCTGCTTCGCCTTGCCGAGCTCGGCCTTGTTCTCTTCGAGCAGCGTCACGTCGTCGAGGCTGATCAGCACGCC
>JAQGNC010000033.1 GCA_028292065.1 Betaproteobacteria bacterium | reverse complement strand
AAGTCTTCGAGTTAAAAATGTTATACGCACCATTGCTATAGTATTTCTTGCGCTCACGGTTCATCGGGCCCAGGCTCTTCTCGCCATAGACTACAAGTTCTCGACCGTCAGACGCATCATCGTTGATATCCAGCTCGAAAAGCTTGAAGTTCGACGTCATGTGCGTCGATTCACAGAGGGCCAACAGTTCCTCGCGTTGCTCTTTCCGGTCCTTGCTTGGATCCCACTCGGGCGCCCCCCGCCCCTCGCAAAGGAATCGTTCGTTGAGGGGCTGCTCTCCACACCGACTCCTGTATGGCTGCAAGACAGGGGCGTCGTAGGTGCTCGCCTCGAGCACCGGCTCGATGAAGCGCACACCCTTCTGTGAACGAAGATCACGGAGGAATGCCCGGCAAAACGGTGAGGCTGCTGGCCATGGACGGAATACATGTCGCGAGAGAATGCGCTTGAACGGCGCCGCCTGATCGGCCTCACTGCCACTGGCTACGCTACAACCGAGCAGTGCCAGTACCAAAACGCAGCGACGCAGTGCGGTCTTTATTCGTGAAGCCATCTGTCCACCCCTAAGTAGGAAACAGACCACCGTCTCGCGCGATCAGCATGTCTGAGCCGCAGCTGTCCGTCAGACATCCCTTTACCCCGAACTCCACAATCGTCTCGAGTTCCGGATCACGAGGGTCGACGTTTAGGCGTGTCATGAACATCCGCACGTCATGCTCACTCGAACGCCTCACGCCGGATGAAAAGTACGATGAAGATGGCGCGTAAGATGAGCTCGCGAGCTGGCTCTGTGTCGACACGACCGCGGCTTCCAGCGCCGGCACCTGCGCGATCCCGTTGGTGATCCCGACATAAGCCTGCCGCGCGTTGAATTCTGCGGTGCGTCGGGCACGCGGTTGGGACAGCAGGCAGCCACGGACCGTCTGCGTCTGCGCTTCAAGGTGTACTAGGGGAATCGGATGCGTTTGCCGGCGCCGGGATGGTCTTCGATCATGCGCGAACACTGCCTAGAAGCGGTAGAACGCCGAGAAATGAAGCTTGTCGTGGTCGCGCGGGGTGCCGCCGGCGACCCCGTTGAGCACATGGGCGTAGGTCAGGTTCAGGTCCAGACGCTGCCACTTCCAGCGCAGGCCCGCACCGGCGCTCGAGATGTTCTCGGTCTGCGACGCGCCGATCACCGGCTGCACGTGCTTTCTTCCGCCGAAGTCGTAGAACACGTACGGCGCGAGGTCGGCGAATAGCGGCGGGCCGTTCGCTTCGAGATTGACGAAGTAGCCCCGGTCGCCGGTCACTTCGCGCTCCCTGAAGCCGCGCACCCCCGCGATACCTGCGATGCCGAGTTGCTCGCCGGGGATCAATGGTTCGTGCGCATACTGGCCGCGCAAACGCCCGCTGACGCTCCAGCGACCGCCGAAGCCGTAATTCGCGTCCAAACCATAGCGGTAGGCTTCCCAGCCGCTGTCGGCGCCGGCGCGCGCGGCGCCGTAAGCGGCATCGCTGCCGGCGCGGCCGCCCGAGAGGTTACGGCTGTACTCCGCGAAGCCGGCATACGCGGCCTGGTCTTTTTCCATGCGCGCTGCGTAGCGGAAGGTGATCGGCCTGCTGCCTACCGCAGAGACCGGGAGCGCGATGCCGGAGAAAGCCACGTTGCTTTCGAAGTAGCGCGAGTCGTAGGCGATCGAGACGTTCTGTACCACGTCGCCGATGCGGGGCAGCAGGTAGGTCGCCTTGACCCCGTAGAACTCGCCGCTGCCGCTTACGTCGAAGCTCTGCGTGCCGAGGCCCACCGTCCCGCTGTTGATGTCCGAGTGCGTGTAATACGCAGTCAGCATCGTGTTGTAGCCGTAGAACGGCACGGTATAGAACGCGCCGAGCTGCGTGACGTCGCTCACGTGCTCGGGCGAGGTCGTGTAGGTGAGCGTCAGCGCGTGGTCGCGATTGAACAGGTTGCTGTGCTGGTAACCGACGGTGAGCCTGGTGTAACCGGTGTTGCGATTGAGCGAGTTGTCGAAATCGCGCGTGCCGCCGATCAGGCTCAGAAAGAACTGCGAAGGCGCCACGTCGGCGACGCGCAGGTCGGCGTCCACCGCGTCGGGCTTGCTGCCTTCCTTGATCTGCAGCGTGATGCGCTTGGAAGGATGCTCGTTGGCGAGGCTCAGCTGCTGGCCCAGCTTGCGGACGTCGGGCGCGTTCCCGGGCTTGAGGCCCGGCATGCTGCGGCGGATGTTTTCGGCGGAGAAATTCTGGTTGCCGGTGACCGTCACCTGGTCGAGCACGAACGGGAGCACGCGCAGCCGGAGCTCGCCTGCGGCGGGCTGCTGCGCGGGCACGATCACGCGGTGGAACGAGTAACCCCTGCTGCGCACGGCCTCCTGCAGCGCGCCCGCCGCGCTTTCCAATGTCGTGAGGCTCGAATGCGGCCCCAGGTAAGGCTTGAGTATCTCCTGTGTATCGCTCTCGGAAAGCGGGTTGTCCCCTTCCACGACGAAGCGCTGGACGTCGAGCACCGGCGTATCCGCGGCGTGCGCCGGCGCCACGCCGATCAGAGCCGCACACCACACGGGCGCCAGCGCGCGGATGCGCGCCGCAGTCCATGAACGAAGTAAACGCATCGTGTTCATCGAATCTCGCAGATCACGTCGCCGGGGTTGAGCAGCTCGAGCAGGCGGAAGGATCGTTCGTCGAACCCTTCCGGCGTCGGATACGGGTCGTTGAGCATGAACAGCGGGAACGGCGTGATGCGCACCGGCAGCCCGCGTCCGTCCTGCAGCACGCCCGCCTCGTCGCGGCTCAGGTAGATGAACCCGTCGGGCCCGCGAAGCACGACGTCGCCGTCGCGCATCCCGACGTAGACGCCGCTGCCGATGTTCTCGAGCTGCACCGCGGCGAACAGCGCCTCGAAATTGATGTCGACCGTGTCGGGCCGCGGCGCAGTCTCTTTCGATATCACGTCGGGTATCGTTTCGAGCAGTGCGAACACGTTGCGGCTCGGGATGTAGACGCCCACTTTACCCGGGTCGATCTGCACCACCCGCTCGCCCATCGTCAGCTCGACCGTCGGTTCCCACACGTGCACGATGGCCGCCTCGCCGCAATCGGCGCCGACGCATTGCGGTCCTACGACGAAATCGCCGCCCGTGCCGCGCAGCCCGATGACGGCAGTCGTGATGCCGACCGTCGCCGCTTTCAGATCGCGCTTGGCGAGCAATCCCGTGAGCGCGCGGATTCCACCTCGCACCACGCGCACCGCAAAATTGCCGCCGTCGGACTGCGGACCCGCGAAGCGCACGTCCTCGAGCTTGAACTCCGAATCGGCGATGACCGTGACTTTGGACCGGTCCCTGAAGCCGAGCACCGCGTACGACGCTTGGGCGGTCTTCACCGAATCGCCGCTGAAGAGCGCCGCGCCTTCGTTCAGCCCCCGCGTCTGGCCGTCGGGCCCGGTCGCAGTCGCCGAGCCCGACAGCACCGCGACCCGCGCGACGATCAGCTCGGGATGCGTCACCCTCGCCTTCCTCGATACCCTGCGCTCCTCCTCGCTGCAATCGGCTTCGCAGATGCGTGCGTCGAAAGACGTTCCGCGTATGCCGATCGTCGCGCTCCTCGCCGTGATCTCGACCGCCTGCGGATTGCGCTTGCTCACCAAACCGGTCAACGCGCGCACGCCGCCTTTGAGAAGCCTGAAGACCGCCGACTCTTCACTGCCGCCGTGCCTGAACTTCTCGAGCGTGAAGCTCGTGTTCGGGCGCAGGGTGAGCCTGGTGCCGTCCTTCAGCGTGATCAGCGCGAAGCCTTTCGCACCGGTGTTCAGGGTGTCACCTTCGTGCAGCGGCTCGCCCTTGGCGAGAAAGCGCGTGCCTTCGCCGGGACGCTGCGCGCTCGCGATGCCCTGGACGAAAGTCACTTCCCCGATGGATGCGTCGGTCGCCGCGTAGGCTGCGCCGGCGGCGAACAGACCAAATAGCCACAGCAGCCAGATGAGCTTTACCCGGAGTGCGGCGTGTGCGGGCATCGGCAATGTCATTGGCATTGCTGGTACTGCCGCCGACGCAACTCCTGGTCGAGCAAGGCGCCTTCGTCGGGGAGCGCGCTGAGCATGCGATCGCGCTCTGACGTCACCAAGTTGCCGGCGTCGGGACTCGCGCTCGCGGTCGATGCGGCTGCAGCGCTAAGCGCGGAGAACGGAAGATTGTTCCAGCTGCCGACCGCGCCGGCGTTGCTGACGCCGTTGCCTTGCGGATCACTGCTGAAGAGCGTCGGCGTCGGGCAGCCATTACAACTCACGGTGAAGCTCCCTGGAGCCGTGCCACTTCCCGTGATGAACAAGGCATCGGCGTCTAACGGTAGCGCGCCTGCCGTCGGTGTGATGAATCCCGACGATACCAGCTGCGCCGCCGGTCCCGTCGTCAGCACGAGCGCCGAGGCGCCGGGCCCCGTCCCGCCGGTCAATGTCATTGGACCATTGGTGGCGATCAGTTGCTGCACGCCTTGCGAAGCGATGATGGCGTCGGCATTGGAACCGCTGCCCCCGGTCACGTCGAAACCGCTGCCACCGACGAGGCCGTTACCCACGATCGTCTGGGACGTCGGATCGATCGTAGCGACCGAGTTCGCGCCGCTTCCGCCGACCACGTGCACGCCGCTCAGCAATACGCTGATCGTCTGGGTGCCGGTCGCGCTGAGCCTCGACGTGTTGCCGTCACCGGTCGGGCCTTTGACTAGCACGCCGCCCGCGAAGACTGTCTGATCCACCGCTTCGATCCGCGAGTTGCCCGCGGCGTCCGCCGCCGCGAAGCGCTGGGTCACCCGTCCGACGTTGAGCAGGCCCGACGCGCCGGTGCCCTGCATGAAGCCGGGATAGTCGACTTCGAGCAACTGGGTCGCGCCCGAAGTGATCGCCGCCTCGCCCGAGCCGAGCGCGGCGACCTGGATCCCGCCGTTCGTCGTGCTGATCCACTGGTTGCCGGCCGCCGTTATGCGCGCATTCCCGGTGGATGCGGCGCCCGCAGCTGTCGTTACGTCGACGAACTGCGCCGTGATCCTTTGCGGACCAGCCGAGCTCAGTTCGACCAGGCTCTGCGCAACTTGAGCAGGCCCTCCGCCGCTGTTCTGCAGAGTGATGCCGCCGAAGCTCGACGTGATCGTCTGCTGAGTCGCTGCCTGGTTCTGGATCCGCACGAACGCCTGCGACTGCGCCGGTGCGTTCGCGACATCCGAGCGCATCGTGATGCCGACCAGGCTGCTCACCGCCTGGGTGCCCGGGCCTTCGTTGATGATTCCCGTCGTGCTCTGCTCGTGGCCGCCGGTCAGCAGGATGCTGTTGGCCGTGACCTGCTGCGAACCGGACAGGTTGCGCAGCACCGCGTCGGAAGTCGTGGTCGGGCCGGTGCCGGCGCCGCCCGTCATCTGGATGTTGCCCGCGACGATGGTCTGGCTTTGACCGCGTATGACCGCGCCCGCATTCGCGATCCTCTGCGCAGCGGAGACGCCGGTGCCGCCGCCGGTGAGCGTCAAGTTTCCGCCTCGCAGCGTCTGCGCGCCCGCCGAGTCGATCTGCGCGAAAGCGTTTGTGCCGGTACCGCCGGTCATGGTGAGCGCGGAAAAGCCGGTCGAGGTTGCAGTGCAGGTCGCGCCGCTGAATCCCGGCCCGCAGAACGTCTGGGTACCGGTGCTCGTCACGCGCGCCGATGAATCCGCCGCGCCGCCGGCGAGAGTGATCGTGTTCACGCGAACGTCCTGACCCGCGCCCGACAGTGTGGCCGACGCGCTCGTCGCCGTCGCATTCCCGGTGAGCGACAGGCCGCCGGTCGCGGTGACGCGCTGGAACACCGGAGTGGTGACGAGCGCCGCGGCGCCCACGCCGGTGCCGCCCGCGATGACGACGCTGTCGAGCTGATTGCGCCCTTCGCCCAGATAGGTGGGCAAGCCGATGTGCTGATCGGTGGTCGACGTCGATTCGATCGTCGCGGTCGCGTTCGTGCCCGCGCCGCCCACGACACTCAGTATCCCGCCGCGACTGTAGATCTGCTGCGGCCCCGCTGCGGTGATCGCCGCGATCGACGCGGGGCCGCCGCCTCCGGCGACCGTGATGTTGCGCGACTGGTAAGGAAAGTCGGGGCATCCCTGCACGCCGGTGTTGCACGTCGACTCGCCGATGCGCTGGATGCCGGTGCCCGAGTTGGTGACGCGAGCGTCGGAACCCGCGCCCCCGCCGCCGGTCACGAAGATGTTGCCGATAGCGACGTTGGTGGGGTCGGCAGTGTTGCCCGCGCGCAGGACCTGGTCACCCGTCGCGGTCGTGATGGTCACATCGCTGTTGGCGCCGGCGCCACCTTCGATCCTGATATTGCCGCGCACCTGGATCAGCTGCTCGAACACGTTCGCGACATTGGGGCCGGTGTAGACGACGCTCACGTTCGAGCGATCGCCTGCACCGGCGCGAAACAACACGTCGCCGCCCACGGTTTCCGGCGTGCTGATGACCTGCCGCGTGCTCGCGGTCAGGGTCACGGTCTCATCGTTGGCTGCACCGCCGATGAACGACATCGAGCCGGTCCGGGTGGAAATGTCCTGCTCGCTCGCCGTGAATGCGATGCTGCCGCTGCGCGCCTGTACCGTGAGGTCGCGGTCGGCGAAGAGCGTCTGCGTTCCGGTCGAGGAAAGCGCGACGTTGCCGGTGACGAGCAGGTCGCGCCCGGCGCGGAAATTCTGCGTCGGCTGGCTCAGTGCGAGAGGATTGGCAGTGGTGCCCTGGAGCTTCAGGTCTCCGGTATTGGCGAGCGTGCGCAGCGTGAGCTCCGGCGCGCTGAGCGTCGCCGCTCCGGCGATCAGCAGATCGCCGTCGGAGGTCTGGAACGTCGCGGTGGCGAGGCCGGGACCGGACGCGTTGTCGACGCGGAAAGTACGCGTCGTGCCCGTGTTGGTGATGTCGGCGCCGAAGAGGTCGGTGGTGGGCCGGGCGAAGGCATACGTTTGACCTGGCGCCCTCAGGTCCAGCGTCCCCGGGGTGGACGTGCCGGGAAGACCGGTGCCGGTGCCTCTCGTGGTGAGCGCCAGCGACTGCAGCGCAGCGCTCGATGAGACGTTGAAGCCGTTGTCGCCGGTGAGATCGAGTGACGTGGTTCCGGTCAGCGTCGCGAAGACGAGGCCGCCCGGGCCTCCGGTCGTGAAGTCGCGCGCATTCAGCGTCGCTCGCGGTGTCGTGATCAGCAGCGGCGCCGCGGACGTGCCGATGTCCCCGTCGGATGCGAAGAAGTCGACGCTCGAAGCGCTCACCGTTGCCGCGCCGGTGCGCGTGATCGAGCGGCCTCCGAAAAACGTTACCGATCCCGCGCCCGCGTTGAGAGTGCCGTCGACCACGAGGTCGCAAGCGCCGCAGTTCGCGCTGGCGTTGATCGATCCGTCGCCGGTCCCCGACGTCGTGTTGATCGCACCGGTATTCAGGGCGCCGCCGCGGGATCGCAGCACGACCGAACCGCCGGCGGTGGCGATGCTGCCGCCGGAGGCGTTCAGCGCACCGGATGCACTCACGTCGAACGCGCCTCCGCCCGTCGTGATCGCGCCGGGGATCGTGATGCTGCCCGCGTTATAGCCGAGAGTGAAACCGAGCGGTGTCGCGCTTTGAACTGCGAGCGTCAAGTCAGTCGGCGCTGCGCTGAGGGTGATCACCTGCCCCGCGCCCAAATTCGCGAGCTCGAACGGATCATTCGCCACCGAGCTGTTCTTCGTGATCTGCAACGTGCGCAGCGTGTTGTTGTGCGCGTCGAAGCGCATCGCGCCGCTGCCCTGCACGGCCAGATTCTTGACCGTGTTCAGATCGATGCGCTGCGCCGGGTCCGCGGTGTTCGTCATCGCGCCGGTGCTCGAGAACAGGTTCACGTTAGCCGCGGTAATTCCGTTGCCGGCCGCATCGGCGGTCTGTTCGATCGCGTTGAACGATTCGATTCTGACCGCACCGTCGAGACCGGCATCGAGCGTCGTGAAGCGAAACGGCGCCGCGCCGCGATGACTGATGAAGATGTTGCTGCCGGCGCCGGCCACGATGGGACCGCCGAGTATGACCGCACCGTTGCGCAGCCCGAGAAGGTTCAGCGTCGAGCCTTCCGCACCGTTCACTGCACCGAGGGTGCGCACCGCGACACCGCCCGCGGGCGCCTGGCCGTTGAGCGACAGGCTCGTCGGCGCGAGCTGCGCGCCGATGGTCCCGACCGTGATCTGCGGGAACGGCGTAAAGAGGTTCCCGTCATTGGTGACGAGGATGCTCTGGGCATCGAGCGTTCCCGTGTTCACGGACACGAGAGACACGAGATTGATCGCGCCGGTCGCGTTCAGGTTACCCGTCGTGACCGGCTGGTCCTGCGTGCTCGCGGAGATACCGCTCGCGAACACATTGCCGACGTTGATCGCGCCTGATGCGCCGGCCGTCGCCCGGCGCCGTGATTCCAGCGTGACCGCGCCTGCGCGTGTGGCTGCGGAGCCGATGTTGTCGGTGCCGGTTGCGCCGATCCTGATGGCGCCGTCGAAGCTCGTGAGCGTGACGTCGCCGGCGTTGATGCTCCGGGTCTCGATGGAGCCTGCACGCGTGCCGCTGAACGTGCCGCCGTTGCCTGCAGTCATCCGGATCGCGTCCGGGCGTACGCTCGCTCCGACGATGCCGGTGACGATGCTGACTGCGCTTCCGCCGCTGTTGCTTCCTGCCGCGAGCGAGATTCCCGCGCCGTCGAGCGCGCCGGTTGTTACGGAGCCCGACTGCGCATCGATTGCGAGAGTGCCGCTACGCAGGTTGGTATCCGTCAGCGTCACGTTGCCGGCGGTCGAGGTGAAGCTCAGGGTGCCGCCGGCGAACTGCGTCGCCGGCACCGTGCCGATCGCGGTGGAGAAATTCGCGCCGTCGCTGGCGAAGACATAGGTCCTGTCGTTCGGCTGCCCGGCTTCGGTTCGCACTTGCGCCTGACCGCCAGCACCGACGCCGGCGGGGTTCGCAACCAAGGTGAGGTTGTGCAGCGCGAGCGGCCCGGTGCTCACGTTGAACGGGGCGCCGCCGCTGCTGAATGTGCTCGCCGCATTGATGACCAGTTCCTGCGTGTTGGCGATGATGGCTTTGCCTGCGAAGCCGATCGATCCGCCATTGCCGGGGCTGGTCAGCGTCACGCTCGAGCCTGCAACATCGAGCGGATTCGCGAAAGCGCTGTTGCCTATCGTCCTGCCGGTGACATTGACGCTCGAGCTCGAGAGCACCTCGAGTCCGACCGAATCGGCCATCGCGCGAACCGTGCCGTTGGACGCGAAGAGAGAAACCGAACCCGCTCCGCTCGTGGTGTCGACGCGTCCGACGTCCAGATTACCGTTCGATGCCGAAACCGTGACGCTGCCGGCGGTGGTCAGCGCGCGCACCGAAGCATCGGTGCGCGCGCTTACGAAGACGGTATCGCGGCTTGCGTCTACGCTGCCGAGAGTGACCGATCCGGTCGTCGACGAGATCGTCGTGCCTTTGTCCGGACCGCCGCCGCCCCTGACGTAGTTCTCGACCGTCAGATTGCCGGACGCACTGATGCTCACCGGCAGACCGGCCGGCGTAAACGGCGGCGTGGTCGTGCTCGGGCGCGCATCGCCTCGCGGAACCGCGATGGTCTGCGCTACGAGGTTGCCGTTGGGAACGTTCAGTGAAATAGACGGATCGGTATTGAGCACGCGATCGTCGAAACCACTGACCGCGAAGTTGCTGACATTGACCGTCGTCGGGTCCGCGGTCGCGTCGAGGGTGACGGTGCCGGCAGTGCTGCGCAGCCTGCCGCTGTGCGCGCTTGCCGCCGCCGCTGCGCCGAGGTTGATCGAGAGATTGTTCGGACCCGCGCCGACGAGGTTCACATCGAACGCGCCGTTCGGACTGAACGTGAAGACGCGCCGTGCGTCGACGTTCAACGTCGGCGCGCCGAAGATACCCCCGCCCGTCCCCGCCCCCGTCGAGAGCGACACGTCGGTTGCGGTGACCAGCGACGCGCCGCTGGTGCCGCGTATCGATCCCGCGCTCGAATTGATATTGACGAAGTCGGCTACGCTGTTCGAGAACGACGTTCCGGTCGCCCGGACGGTGCCGACGTTCACGTCACCCGTCGCGCTGAGCGAAACCAGAGCGAGGCACGCGTTCGCGCACGCCGGGGCGCTCGCAACGATGCTGGTCGCATTGAGCGCGGTTCGCGACAAAAGGCTGATACTGGTGCCGAACGCGCCCGCCGCAGTCGCATTGACTGAGGCGGCGTTGTTCACCGTCGCGAAGATCGACCCGGTGGCGTTCAGGATTACGCTGCCCGATGTGTCGATGCCGGCGAAGTCGG
>JAQGNC010000483.1 GCA_028292065.1 Betaproteobacteria bacterium | reverse complement strand
GGGTTTCCCTCTGAGTGGTGATTGGCGAGCCCGCGCGCAGCGAGGGTAACCATGGGTTTCCCTCTGAGTTGTTCACCGACGTTTGCGGCTTGTAGCCGTGCGCCCGGCAAGGGCCAATCTGGCCCTTGACACGCCGGGTGCACAGTTACAAGCTGCGCTCCTGCACCGCAGGAGACAAAGATGTTCCAGAACATCCTGATCCCCACCGACGGCTCCGATCAGTCTCAGCGCGCCATCCGTACCGGTGTGGAGCTCGCGAAGCTGCATGGGGGCCGCATCACCGGCATTCACGTCATCCCCGATTACCACCTGCTGATCGCCTACGAAGGCGCGTTCGACCCGGTCACCGAAGAACGCATCGAAGAAGAGGCGAAAGCGCGCGCCGATGCTTACCTCGAATTCCTGCGCAGCGCCGCGACCGCAGCGGGCGTCGCGTGCGCGACGGTGTGCGAGACCAGCGATCATCCCTACGACGCCATCCTGCGCACCGCCGACGCCAATCATTGCGATCTCATTCTGATGACGTCCCACGGCCGCAAAGGGCTCGCCGCGGTGCTGCTCGGCAGCGAAACGCGCAAGGTCCTCACCCACGCCAAAGTGCCGGTGCTCGTGGTGCGCTGAGCACCCGCGGGCAACCGTTCGTGCTGACCTGTCGAAGCATGAACGCGCCCGTGGACCGTTCGTGCATCCCGCAGGGGAGGTCAGCTTAGTTTTATTGACAGTTCGCAAGAGAATATCTCTACTGCGGAGCAACACAAACCGGTTGATATCGAGTCCACTATTCGGCATACTGCAGTTGTGCCGGTGCTCTACGAGTGCCGACACACTCCTCCAAATCCTCCTCCTTTGGTGGAACTTTAGCGCAGCCCCTTGGGGTTGCGCTTTTTTTTGTGCCGGCCGATGCAACGTCGGAGCGGGACCGCGAGTGTGACTCCCGCCGCGGTGCTGTGGTGCAACATAGAAACGCCCGTAGTAGCGCCCTGAAAGCCCCATAGTTGAAGCCTGCTTACCCAAAGGCATGTAAGCGGGCGCTCACACCAAGTCCCGGTTGCCACCAAGGGCCTTGGGCAGCTTTGCTATAATTCGCTGTTCCACCGAAGGTCAGCGACCTTCCCGCGGCGAGCAGCGCTCCGCCGGACCCCGTGTGCAAAGTTGATACGGCGGCAAGCGGCGAACTTGACTGCGGTCAAGGCTCACCAGCGCCCGCGTGTGAGATTCTCCCTGTCGCTCGCGAGTGCGAATTCTCCGCCTGCGGATCGAATCCGCTTCCGCCGGCGCCGTCCCCCCATAAGGTTCCCGATGAAGATCCACGAATACCAGGCCAAGGAAATCCTTCGAAAGTTCGGCGTGCCCACGCCTCGCGGGCTGCGCTGCGACAGCGTCGACGAAGCGGTCGAGGCGGCGAAAAAGCTCGGCGGTCCCGTGTGGGTGGTGAAAGCCCAGATCCACGCCGGCGGCCGCGGCAAAGGCGGCGGCGTCAAGCTCGCCCGCTCGCTCGATGAAGTGCGCGAGCACGCGAAAGCCATCCTCGGCATGCAGTTGAAGACTCACCAGACCGGCCCTCAAGGCCAGACGGTGCGCCGGCTGCTCATCGAAGAAGGCGCGGACATCCGCAAAGAGCTCTACGTCGGCATGGTGGTCGACCGCGGCACGCAGCGCGTCGTCATGATGGCCTCGAGCGAAGGCGGCATGGACATCGAGGAAGTCGCGGCGAACACGCCCGACAAGATCCACAAGGTTGCGATCGATCCCGCCGCGGGTCTCGTCGCGAAGGACGCCGAAGACATCGCGCGCAAGATCGGCGTCCCCGAAGCGGCGCTGCCCCAGGCCGGCGAGCTCCTGAAGAACCTGTATACCGCTTTCGAGCAGACCGACGGCGCGCTCGCCGAAATCAACCCGCTGATCGTCACCGGCGATGAGAAAGTGCTCGCGCTCGACGCGAAGATGACTTTCGACGACAACGCGCTTTTCCGCCACCCCGAGATCGTCGCGCTGCGCGATTTCGACGAGGAAGACCCCGCCGAGATCGAAGCCTCCAAGTTCGATCTCGCCTACATCCAGCTCGACGGCAACATCGGCTGCCTGGTCAACGGCGCAGGGCTCGCGATGGCGACGATGGACATCATCAAGCTCTACGGCGGCAGCCCGGCGAACTTCCTCGACGTGGGCGGCGGCGCCTCGACAGAGAAAGTGACCGAAGCTTTCAAGATCATGCTGAAGAACCCGAACCTGAAAGCGATCCTCGTCAACATCTTCGGCGGCATCATGAAGTGCGACGTCATCGCCGAAGGCGTGGTCAGCGCCGCGCGCCAAGTCAGTTTGAAGGTTCCGCTGGTGGTGCGTCTCGAAGGCACCAACGTCGAGCTCTGCAAGAAAATCCTCGCAGACTCGGGTCTGCCCATCATTTCGGCATCGAACATGGCGGACGCGGCCGAGAAGGTCGTCAAGGCGATCGCAGCGTGACCGAGTGAAGGACCCGGGTGAAGGAACAGTTCACCCTTCAGACTTTTCACCCTTCACCCTTCACCCTTCACCCTTCACCCTTCACAAGGTAAAGAATGAGCATCCTGATCAACAAAAACACCCGCGTCATGACGCAGGGAATCACCGGCAAGACCGGACAGTTCCACACGCGCATGGGAATCGAGTACGCCAACGGCCGCCAGTGCTATGTCGCGGGCGTGACGCCGAAAAAAGGCGGGCAGAATTTCGAAGGGGTCCCGATTTTCGAGACGGTGAAAGAGGCGAAAGCCGCCACCGGCGCGACGGTCTCGGTCATCTACGTGCCGCCGCCTTTCGCCGCGGCCGCGATCGATGAAGCGGTCGACGCCGAGCTCGATCTGGTCATCTGCATCACCGACGGGATACCGGTGCGCGACATGCTTCGCACCAAGTACCGCATGCAGGGCCGCAAGACCCGGTTGATCGGGCCGAACTGCCCGGGCGTGATCACGCCCGACGAGCTCAAGATCGGCATCATGCCGGGTCACATCCATCGCAAGGGCCCGATCGGCGTGGTTTCGCGCTCGGGAACGCTCACGTATGAGGCGGTCGGCCAGCTCACCGCAATCGGCCTCGGCCAGTCGAGTTGCGTCGGCATCGGCGGGGATCCGGTGAACGGCATGAAGCACATCGACGTCATGAAGCTGTTCAACGACGATCCCGAGACCGAAGGTGTGGTGATGGTCGGCGAGATCGGCGGCACCGACGAGGAAGAAGCCGCGCGCTGGGTCAAGGAACACATGAAAAAGCCCGTGGTCGGATTCATTGCCGGCGTCACCGCGCCCCCGGGCAAGCGGATGGGCCACGCTGGCGCGATCATCTCGGGCGGCAAAGGCACCGCGGACGAGAAGCTCGCGGTGATGGAAGCGTGCGGCATCAAAGTGACGCGCAACCCCGCGGACATGGGCAAGCTGATGAAGTCGGTGATGGGCTGAGAACACGGCATGCCGGAGGAGAGCAAGTTGGAAGGCGGTACGGTCAAACGCGGCAAACGCAATAACGGCGGTCCCGGCAAGCTCAAGGGGCGGCCGGTCGACATCACGGCGCAGGCCGAAATACAGGCGCTGCTGGGCGATGCGCCGCGGCGCCGCGACCTGCTCATCGAGCATCTGCACAAGATCCAGGACCGCTACGGCTTCCTGTCGGCGCCGCACCTGGTCGCGCTCGCGCGCGAGATGCGTCTCGCGCCCACCGAAGTCTACGAAGTCGCAACGTTCTATCATCACTTCGACGTGGTGAAAGAAGACGTCGCACCGCCGCCCGCGCTCACGGTGCGGGTGTGCGACTCGCTGTCATGCGAGCTCGCCGGCGGGCGCGCGCTGATCGAAGCGCTCCAGCAGGGGCTCGGCAGCGGCGTTCGCGTCATCCCCGCGCCATGCGTCGGGCGCTGCGAACAGGCGCCGGTCGCGGTCGTCGGCAGGAACCCGATACCGAACGCGACGCCAGCGGCGGTGACGCAGCAGGTCAAGGCGCTGCAGACCGAATGTCCGGTCGCGCCGTACATCGATTACGCGCAATACCGCGCGGCCGGCGGCTACGCGCTCGCGGCCGAATGCGTGAGCGGCCAGCGCGACGTCGAAGACATCCTCAAGGTCATGGAAAGCTCGAGCCTGCGAGGGCTCGGCGGCGCCGGTTTTCCCACCGGGCGCAAATGGCGCATCGTCCGCGCCGAACCGGCGCCGCGCATCGTCGCGATCAACATCGACGAAGGCGAGCCCGGCACGTTCAAGGACCGCTACTATCTCGAGACCGACCCGCATCGCTTCCTCGAAGGGCTGCTGATCGCGGCGTGGGCGGTGCAGAGCGCCGAGGTCTACATCTACCTGCGCGACGAGTACGCCGGTTGTCGCGAGATCCTGCAGCGCGAGCTGACCGCGCTCACGCAGGACCCGCCGTGTGAGCTGCCCGCGATCTACCTGCGGCGCGGGGCCGGCGCGTACATCTGCGGCGAAGAGTCGGCGATGATCGAATCGATCGAAGGCAAGCGCGGCATGCCGCGGCTGCGCCCGCCCTACGTGGCGCAGGTCGGCCTGTTCGGCCGCCCGACGCTCGAGCACAACATGGAAACCCTGCAGTGGGTCCGCGACATCGTCACCAACGGCCCCGAGTGGTTCGCAGGGCAGGGCCGTAAGGGCCGCAAAGGCCTGCGCTCGTTTTCGGTGTCGGGGCGTGTCAACAAACCGGGCGTGCATCTCGCGCCGGCCGGAATCACGGTGCAGGAACTGATAGATGAATTCTGCGGCGGCATGCTGCCGGGGCACCAGTTCTACGCCTACCTTCCCGGCGGCGCTTCGGGCGGCATCCTGCCGGCGAGCCTCGGCAACATTCCGCTCGACTTCGATACGCTCCAGCCTTACGGCTGCTTCATCGGCTCGGCCGCGGTCATCATCCTGTCGGACCAGGACACCGCGACCCTCGCCGCGCGCAACGTGATGAAGTTTTTCGCGGAAGAATCGTGCGGCCAGTGCACCCCGTGCCGCGTCGGCACCGCGAAAGCGGTCGGCCTGATGGCGCAGCCGAAATGGGACCAGCCGCTGCTCGAAGAGCTTTCGGCCGCGATGGCCGACGCCTCGATCTGCGGGCTCGGCCAGGCGGCGCCGAATCCGATTCGGTGTGTGATCAAGTACTTTCCTGATGAGATCAAGTGAACGGGTCAAGACAATGGTGAAGGGTGAAGGGTGAACGAGTGAAGGGTGGCAGTGCTGCGCCCTTGACTCTTCCCTTCACCCTTCACACATTCACCCTTCACCGCGAGGCGACAACATGACAGCACTTACGAAAGACGAGCTGGCAGCGATGCCGATCGAGTTCACCTTGAATGGCCGAGCCGTAGTCGCCGAGCCGAACGAGACCATCATCCAGGCCGCGAAGCGCCACGGGGTCGAGATCCCGCACCTTTGCTACAAGGAAGGGATGCGCCCGGACGGCAACTGCCGCGCGTGCGTGGTCGAAGTCAAAGGCGAGCGCGTGCTTGCGGCGTCGTGCTGCCGCCGCCCGGTTCAGGGCATGGAAGTGATGACCGATAACGCGCGTGCACTGCACTCGCAGAAGATGGTCGTCGAGCTGCTGCTCTCCGACATGCCGGAAGAGCGCCACACGCTGGCCTCCGAGCTCGACGAATGGGCTTTGAAGCTCGAAGTGCACGAGGCTCGTTTTGCGCGGCGCCACAACCCGGCGCCCGACCTTTCGCATTACGGCATCGCGGTCAATCTCGACTCGTGCATCCAGTGCACGCGCTGCGTGCGCGCGTGCCGCGAAGTGCAGGTGAACGACGTCATCGGTTATGCCTTCCGCGGCGAGCATTCGAAGATCGTTTTCGATCTCGACGACCCGATGGGCGGCTCGACGTGTGTGGCGTGCGGCGAGTGCGTGCAGGCGTGCCCGACCGGCGCGCTGATGCCCGCGCGCGACGTGGGCCTCGTCAAACCCGACAGGCAGGTGGACTCGGTGTGCCCGTACTGCGGCGTCGGCTGCCAGCTCACCTACAACATCAAAGACAACAAGATTCTGTATGTGAATGGCAAAGCCGGTCCTGCGAACGAGGAGCGGCTCTGTGTAAAAGGCCGCTACGGTTTCGACTACGTCCATCACAAGCAGCGCCTGACCAAGCCGCTCATCCGCAAAGACGGAGTGCCCAAGCACGCGGATTTCACGATGGACCCGTCCAACCCGCTCGAGTATTTCCGCGAAGCGAGCTGGGAAGAGGCGCTAGATCGCGCCGCCGGCGGTCTCAAGGCGTTGCGCGACGAGCGCGGACCCAGTTCGCTGTCGGGCTTCGGCTCGGCCAAAGGCACGAACGAAGAGGCGTATCTTTTCCAGAAGCTGGTGCGCGCAGGCTTCGGCACCAACAACGTCGACCACTGCACACGCCTGTGTCACGCCTCGAGCGTGGCGGCGCTGCTCGAAGGCATCGGCTCCGGCGCGGTGTCGAACCAGGTCACCGACGTCATGAAGGCCGAAGTGATTTTCCTGATCGGCGCCAACCCGATCTCGAACCATCCGGTCGCCGCGACGTGGATCAAGAATGCGGCGAAAAACGGCACCAAGCTGATCTACGCCGACCCGCGCCGCTCCGAGCTCGCGAGGCACGCGGCGTATATGCTGCAGTTCAAGGCCGACACCGACGTGGCCCTGCTCAACGCCATGATGCACACGATCGTTCACGAAGGCCTGGTGAACGAAGATTTCGTCGCGAGCCGCACGAGCGGCTACGAAGAGCTCAAGAAGAACGTCGAAGGCTACAGCCCCGAAGCGATGGCGCCGGTCTGCGGCATTCCCGCCGAGACGATCAAGGAAGTTGCGCGTCTTTTCGCCACGTCCAAAGGCTCGATGATCCTGTGGGGCATGGGCATTTCGCAGCACGTGCACGGCACCGACAACGCGCGCTGCCTGATTGCGCT
>JAQGNC010000004.1 GCA_028292065.1 Betaproteobacteria bacterium | reverse complement strand
CCGTGACGACGTCCTCGGCGCCCGCTTCCAGGGCGACTTCCATCACCTTGTCCTCGCTGGTGCCGGGCGCCAGGATCAGCTGGCCGACGTTCTTGAACTGGAACGCCACCGAGCCTTCGGTGCCCATGTTGCCGCCGTACTTGGTGAAAGCATGCCTTACATCCGCGACCGTTCGCGTCTTGTTGTCGGTCATGCACTCGACCATGATCGCCGCGCCGCCGATGCCGTACCCTTCGTAGCGTATTTCCTCGTAGTTGACGCCTTCGAGCCCGCCCGAGCCTTTCTTGATGGCGCGCTCGATCGTGTCTTTAGGCAGGTTCGATTGCTGCGCCTTGTCGACGGCCAGCCGCAACCGCGGATTCATGTCGGCATCCCCGCCGCCCATGCGCGCGGCGACCGTGATCTCCTTGATCAGGCGCGTGAAAACCTTGCCGCGCTTCGCGTCCTGGCGCTCCTTGCGGTGCTTGATGTTCGCCCACTTGCTGTGTCCCGCCATTGCCGTCCCTGCAGAGCGCTGATAAGCCGTTAAAATGTCGAATGATTTTATCACACGCATCAAAGCGTAAACCCTCATGCCAGCGCCCATAGTCGTCGCCCACGCACCGGAGCCGCTGTCCCTGCTGCCGGGCTTGGCCAATCGTCACGGCCTGATCGCCGGCGCGACCGGCACCGGCAAGACCGTCACGCTCCAGCGCCTCGCCGAAGGCTTCAGCCGCATGGGCGTGCCGGTCTTCATGTCCGACGTCAAAGGCGATCTCGCCGGCATCAGCCGGCCGGGCACGCCTGCGGAGAAGATCAGCCGGCGCATAGCCGAGCTCGAGCTCGACGACTTCGAGTTCGAAGCGTGCCCGGTCGTGTTCTGGGACGCTTTCGCGGAACAGGGCCACCCGGTGCGCATGACCGCATCCGAGCTCGGGCCTTTGCTGCTCGCGCGCATGCTCAACCTGAACGAGACCCAGACCGGGGTGTTGAACGCGGTATTCAGGGTCGCCGACGACGAAGGCCTGCTGCTCCTCGACCTCAAGGACCTGCGCGCGATGCTGAAGCACGTCGGCGACAACGCGAAGACCTACACCACCCGATACGGCAACATCTCGTCCGCATCGATCGGCGCGATCCAGCGCGGATTGCTCTCGCTTGAATCGGAGGGCGGCGAGCGCCTTTTCGGCGAGCCCGCGCTCAACATCGCCGACCTCATGCAGACCGATGCGCGAGGCCGCGGGGTCGTCAATATCCTCGCCGCAGACAAGCTCATGAGCGCGCCGAAGCTTTATGCGACGCTGCTCCTGTGGCTGCTGTCGGAGCTTTTCGAGCAGCTTCCCGAAGTCGGCGACGCCGACAAGCCCAAGCTCGTGTTCTTCTTCGACGAAGCGCACCTGCTCTTCAACGACGCGCCGGGCGCGCTGCTCGAAAAGACCGAGCAGGTGGTCCGGCTCATCCGCTCAAAAGGCGTCGGCGTGTATTTCGTGACCCAGAATCCGCTCGACATCCCCGACACCGTGCTCGGCCAGCTCGGCAATCGCGTCCAGCACGCACTGCGCGCGTTCACGCCGCGCGACCAGAAAGCGGTGAAGACCGCCGCGACGACCTTGCGCGCGAACCCCAAGCTCGACGTCGAAGCGGCAATCACCGAGCTCGCGGTCGGCGAGGCGCTGGTGTCGATGCTCGACGAGAAAGGCCGGCCTTCGGTCGTCGAGCGCGCGTTCATCGTGCCGCCGGGATGCCGGCTCGGGCCCGTCACCAGGGAAGAGCGCGCAGAGACGATGAAGGACTCGATCGTCGCCGGCGTGTACGACGAGACCGTCGATCGTGAATCGGCGTACGAGAAGCTGACCGCGCGCCATTCCGAGCTCGCCTCGCCCCGTGAGTCGAAAGCCGGCGCCGCGAGCGGCGGCGGCGGCTTTCCGGAAAAAGCCGGCGCGGCGACCGGCGGCGGCTTTCTCGACAAGCTCGGCGACCTCTTCGGCGGATCGACCGGACCTCGCGGCGGGCGGCACGACGGCATGCTCGAGTCGGCCGCGAAAAGCGCCGCCCGCGCGATCGGTTCGCAAGTCGGGCGCGAGATCGTCAGGGGTGTGCTCGGCTCCCTGCTCGGCAGCGGCCGGCGGCGCCGCTAGACGCGGTGGGCGCGTCCCCGGCTACGCCTGACGAGCACCGGCGCAGCACCTACATCGGCATCGCCGCGACGATCGTCGGATCGATCGGGTTCTCGGGCAAGCCGATCGTCATCAAGCTCGCCTACGTCCACGGCGTCGACGTGATGACGGTGCTCGCGCTGCGCATGCTCTTCGCGCTGCCTTTTTTCCTTGCGATGGCGCTGCTTGCCGGACGCGCGCCCGTCGCGCTCACGCGGCGCGACTGGCTGAACGTGCTGGGCCTGGGGTTCATCGGATATTACGTCGGCAGCTACCTCGATCTCGCCGGGTTGCAATACATCTCGGCGAGCCTCGGCCGCCTGATCCTCTACCTGTATCCGACACTCGTGCTGCTGCTCGGCGCGGTATGGCTCAAGCAGCGCGTGACCCGCCGCCACCTCGTCTCGCTCGCGCTCTCGTACGGCGGCATCGTCCTCGTCTTTCGCAGCGAGTTTGCCGTCACCGGCCCGACGCACGAAACGCTGATCGGCGCCGCGCTCGTTTTCGGGAGTGCGGTGACTTACGCGGTCTATCTGATCGCCGGCACTCGCATGATTCACAAAGTGGGTTCGATGCGATTCACCGCGTATGCCTCGATCGCGGCGACCGTGTTCGTGCTCGCCACTTTCCTCGGCACTCACGGCGCGTCACAGCTCGTCGTGCCGGCGCCGGTCTACGGCCTCACGCTCGTACTCGCGATCTTTTCCACCGTGCTGCCGCTGTGGCTCATGGCCGAGGGATTGAAGCGGATCGGCGCGAACCAGGTGTCGCTCGTCGCGTGCATCGGGCCGGTCGCGACGATAGGGCTCGCGCACGTCTTTCTCGGCGAGCCGGTGACCGCGGTACAGCTCGGCGGCGCGGGGCTCGTGCTGTGCGGCATCGTCATCATCAGCCTGAAGCCGCGCGCGGCGCGAGCTTAGACGGCGCTCCGACGCATCATCAACGCTGCGCCTGGACTGCCTCCTTCGCCGGCGCCCGCGAGCCGATATAGGCGATCACCGCGTCGACCTCCTCCGCAGGAAGCGCCAGGTTCGGCATCCGGACTTCCTTGAATTTCCTGAAGAGCGCAGTGGCGATCGGGTCGCCGGCCGCGAGGAGCTGGTCGGGGTTGCGGATGTAGCGCGTGAGCCACGCGCGTTCGCGCCGCACGGTGACGCCCGCCAGATCGGGCCCGACGCGATCCCCCTGCCCTATGGTGTGGCACGCGGAGCAGCGGCTCTGGAATACGTACTGGCCGTTCTCGAAGACGGGCGCGCGCGCTTCAGCGTAGCTCTTGGATGATTGCTGGTTATCTTTCCACCCCAGAAAGCTCCCGATCCGGGTCGCGAGAAAGCGCGGATTCTCGAGCGCCGAATTGCGTATCCACTGGCCGGTCGGCTCGTTGCCGACCATCAGGATCGATCCGTGACCGTCGCGGTTCTCCGCGTCGCGGCCGCGGGCGAGACCGACTTTCTGCGCGACGAGCTTGATGTCCTCGGGCTTGCCCGTGAGAAACAGCCAGCCGGGCCCCGCGCCGTATTTCTCAGCGTAGGCCTTGAGCACTTTCGGCGTGTCGTTCTTCGGATCGATACTGATCGAATAGAAGAACATCTCCTTGCCCATGCGGCTGCCGAGCTGCTGCTGCAGCTGCACCATCGTCGCGGTCTCGAGCGGACACACGTCCTTGCACTCGGTGAACATGAGATTGATCGCGACCGACTTACCTTTGAGCAGGTCGTCGTAGAGCTTCACCGTCTTGCCTTCGTGGGTGGTGAGCTCGACGTTCGGAAAATAATTCGCGCCCCAGCGATTGACCTTCGGGGCCGGCGCGTTTTCAGCGGGAGCCGTCTGTGGGTGAGGCACGTCGCCGTGAGCGCTCGCGGTCTGCACCTGCGCGAGCGCTGCCGCGCACGCGAGCAATACTGCGGCTGTGATGGCCGCGCACTTTCTTTGAAGCGTGTTCAATGGGGTTC
>JAQGNC010000668.1 GCA_028292065.1 Betaproteobacteria bacterium | reverse complement strand
CGAACTCGCGCTTCATGCGGTCGACGATGATCTCCAGGTGCAGCTCACCCATGCCGGAGATAATGGTCTGGCCCGATTCTTCGTCGGTGCGCACGCGAAACGAGGGATCTTCCTGGGCGAGGCGGTTGAGCGCCATGCCCATCTTCTCCTGGTCGGCCTTGGTCTTCGGCTCGACCGCCACGTGAATCACCGGCTCGGGGAATTCCATCTTCTCGAGCGTGATGATCTTGTCGGCGCTCGTCAGCGTGTCGCCGGTGGTGTAGTCCTTCAGGCCCACCGCCGCCGCGATGTCGCCCGCGCGCACTTCCTTGATCTCGGCGCGCTCGTTCGCATGCATCTGCAGAATCCGGCCGATGCGTTCCTTGCGGCCCTTGACCGGATTGAAAATCGTGTCGCCCGAATTCACCACGCCCGAATAGACGCGGAAGAACGTGAGCTGGCCGACGAAAGGATCGGTCATGATCTTGAACGCGAGAGCGGAGAAAGGCTCTTCATCGCTCGGCTTGCGCTCGTCGGGCTGGCCGTTCTCTTTCAGGCCGGCCACGGGGCGGATGTCGACGGGCGAAGGCATGTAATCGACCACTGCGTCGAGCATCGCCTGCACGCCCTTGTTCTTGAACGCCGAGCCGCAGAGCATCGGGAAAATCTCGCTCTGGAGCGTGCGATGACGCAGCCCCTGCTTGATCTCCGCTTCCGACAAGTCTCCGCCTTCGAGGTACTTGTTCATGAGCTCTTCGTTGGCTTCCGCCGCGCTCTCGACCATCTTCTCGCGCCACTCCTGCGCCTCGTCGGCGAGCTCGGCGGGGATGTCGCGCGCTTCGTACTTCATGCCCTGGGTGGACTCGTCCCAGTAGATCGCCTTCATCTTGACGAGGTCGATCACGCCTTCGAAGCGCTCTTCGGCGCCGATCGGCAGCTGGATGGGAACCGGGTTCGCTTTCAGGCGCGTCTTGATCTGGTCGTAGACACGCATGAAGTCCGCGCCCTGACGGTCCATCTTGTTCACGAAGAACAGGCGCGGGACCTTGTACTTGTTGCCCTGACGCCAGACCGTCTCGGTCTGGGGCTGCACGCCGCCGACCGCGCACAGCACGGTGCACGCGCCGTCGAGCACGCGCAAAGAGCGCTCGACTTCGATCGTGAAGTCGACGTGCCCCGGGGTATCGATGATGTTGACGCGGTGCTCGGGAAAGTTGCCGTCCATGCCCTTCCAGAAGCAGGTGGTCGCGGCGGACGTGATCGTGATCCCGCGCTCCTGTTCCTGTTCCATCCAGTCCATGACAGCCGTGCCGTCGTGCACTTCGCCGAGCTTGTGCGACACGCCCGTGTAGAACAGGACGCGCTCGGTGGTCGTGGTCTTACCGGCATCGATGTGCGCCATGATGCCGATATTGCGATACCGCTCGATAGGAGTCTTGCGTGCCACGTCAGTAACCCAGTTTTAAGTGTTGAGTGTCAAGTGCCGAGTGTTAAGCGGGATGCGAGCAGTTCACCAAACACTCACAACTCAACACTAAACATTTCGTTCAGAAACGGTAGTGAGAGAACGCCTTGTTGGCTTCGGCCATGCGGTGAACTTCCTCGCGCTTCTTCATTGCGCCGCCGCGGCCCTCCGCGGCTTCAGCCAGCTCGCTCGCGAGCCGCTGCTGCATCGACTTCTCGCCGCGGCCGCGGGCTGCGTCGCGCAGCCAGCGCATCGCGAGCGCCATGCGGCGGATCGGCCGGACTTCGACCGGCACCTGGTAATTGGCACCACCCACTCGACGGCTTTTGACCTCGACCATGGGCTTCACGTTCGTGAGCGCCTGGTTGAACACTTCGAGCGGCTCTTTGTTGCTCTTGACCTTGATCTGCTCGAGCGCGCCGTAAATGATGCGTTCGGCGACCGACTTCTTGCCGCCGGTCATCAGGACGTTGATGAATTTCGACACGTCCTGGCTTGCGTATTTCGGATCCGGCAGGATCTCGCGCTTGGGTATTTCTCTGCGTCTCGGCATGGTTTTCTCTGGCTATGGGTTTTAAGCGGCCTTGGCTCGCTTGGCCCCGTACTTCGAACGGCTCTGCTTACGGTCTTTCACGCCCGCCGTATCGAGGCTGCCGCGAACGACGTGGTAGCGCACACCCGGCAGGTCTTTCACCCGGCCGCCGCGGATCAGCACGACCGAGTGTTCCTGGAGGTTGTGGCCTTCGCCGCCGATGTAACCGATGACTTCGAAGCCGTTGGTGAGCCTGACCTTGGCCACTTTACGCAGCGCCGAGTTCGGCTTTTTCGGGGTCGTCGTGTAGACGCGCGTGCAGACCCCGCGGCGTTGCGGAGAACCGGTCAGCGCCGGAACCTTGCTCTTGGTCTCAGGGGCCCGGCGGGGTTTACGCACGAGCTGGTTAATCGTCGGCATAACGTGTTCAGTCCAATCGTTTTTTAAGAATGCGATTCCGCGCTCATCCGCGTGGATCGGTGTGTTGCACTGCGCGAGTCGGCGCTGCGATTTGCCTGCAAACCGGCGTATACCCGTCGCCCAAAAAAGCGGGGACGGCGTCGCCACCGTCCCGGCCCGTATCCCTGGCTTTCCACCGCTGCAACTCGTGTAAGAGTTACCCGCGGAAAAAGACTG
>JAQGNC010000515.1 GCA_028292065.1 Betaproteobacteria bacterium | reverse complement strand
CTCGACCGAGATGATTTCCGAATCGCGCCGCAGACTTTCGCCGACGTGCAGCGCGCGCCTGAACTCGATGCGTCCGCCGGCCCACATCCGCCGCGGTAGCGGGACCGGCGGCAGGAAACCGCCGCGCCGGGGATGGCCGTCGGGCCCGAGCTCGGAAGCGGGTTTGGCTTCGAGGAAGTAAAGCCAGTGCCAGCCGGGTGGAATCGGGTCGCCCGGCACGGGCTCGGGCTCGCGCCGGTCGAAAGTCGCGGCCATCGCCGCGACCGGCCACGCGGAGGCGACGTCGCTGGCGCTTTCGGTTTTGGCGATCCAGTCTTTGAGGGTGTCGAGATTCGCTGCCATGGTGGGCTCCTGCAGATTTAAAGCGGGTCAGGCCCGGATCAAACCGGGGTCAGACCCCAAAAAGCCGGGGTCTGACCCCATCCAACCGGGGTCTGACCCCGACGGGGCGGTCGGGCCCTAGGCGTCGCTGTCGGCGCCGGCGCGACGCGCTTTCTTCTTGCCGTAGATCTTCTCGACGGTCTCGCGCTCGATGCGGTAGGACTCTTCGAGCCCGATGATGTCTTCGACCTGTTTCCTCGCGACGCGGAAATCGTCTTCGCTGATCCCGGTGTAGTCGCCGGTGCGCTTCAACTCCGCGAAAGCCTTGCGCATGTAGTGGTGCTGGATGCACACCGCGAAAGTCGCGTCGATGCAGCCGGCATAACCCATGTCCTTCAACTGCCCGTAGCTGTAGAGCGGGCGCTGGTCGCGGTTGCCGCGGCTTTGCACGTAGACCATCGGCAGCTTCGCGAGCTTGGGCGTCTTCACCGTCTCGGCGTGCGTGGTCGGGAACACGAGGCCCATATCGGCGCCCTGGTCGGCGGCGATGTTGACGCGCTTGATCGCTTCCTTGAGCCCCTGGATGCGCGCCGCGTCCGAGCGCGCGATGATCACGAAATCCTTGTCGGTGCGGTCGCGCTGCTCGCACGCGAGGCGGATCTTGTCGCGATACTCGTCGAGCGGCGTGTTGTGCACCACATAGGTGTGATAGTGCGCGCGCTTGGGGAAATGCTGGTCTTCGATGTGCACGCCCGCGATGCCTGCGCGTATGCATTCGCGGATGGTGCGCATGGTGTGCAGCGGCTCGCCCCAGCCCGCACCCGCGTCCATGACGACCGGGATGTCCACCGCATTCGCCATGTCGCTCGCCACCCGGATCTGCTCGTTCATGGTGAGCAGCGGCTCGCTGATACAGCTCGAGCCGCCGGTGACGAAGCCGCCGCTGTAGACGGTCTTGAAGCCGGTGGTCTCGGCGAGACGTGCGGTGATCGGGTCGTAAGCGGAAGGGAGCTCCAGAAACCTGCCGGCTTTGACCAGCGCTCGGAGCTTGGTGGTGGCGCGTTGCATGCGGTTATTCCTTGTTTGTCGTGCGATGGCGGCGCCGCTCGCGGACTCGCGAACGGCACGGGGAACGGGGATGGGCAGGCGCGCTTCAGCCGGCGATCAGTGCGGCCAGGTCGCGCGCCCCGTGGCGCTCGATTTCCAGCACGAAATCTCGAATGCGCGAGGCTTTGTGCGGCGAGACCACAAGCGCTGCGTTGTCCATGAATTTTGCGCAGATGTCGTCCGCCGTGAGCGCGCGCTCGCCGGCGCCGCGATTGATTTTTTCCATGTGGACGAGCTCGCGCCCGTCGGTCGTCGTGATCACCACGCCGCCCGAGAAATACTTCGGGAACTGCGATTCGGGATCGGCTTCGTGCGAGACCCGCTGCGCGAGCGCCAGGATGTCGCGATCGGCCAGCGCCTCGGGCTCGAGCTCGGCGAAACCGAACTTGCCACGGACCAGGCACGCCGCGACCACGTACTGCACGCTGAACTTCGCCATGTATTCCGAGACCGGCCGACGCCGCATCTCGGCAGGCTCGCATACGTAGTGGAAAGTCTCCGGATGCAGCAGCGCGCGGACCGTCGCGATCTCATCGGCGTCGAGGTCGTGCTTGCGCCGCAGCGCGAGCGCCGAATCCGCGCACGCATGCAGCAGGTGGCAGATCGGGAAAGGCTTGATCGCGACTTCGTCGATCAGCCATTTCTCTCCGAGCCCTGCGGTCATCGTCGAAAGATCGAGCCCTTCAAAACGCTCGCCGGTATGCGAGCGGAAGAGGCCGTCGGCGCCTTCGTAAATCCGGCGAGTGCCCAGATAACCGCCGCGCGCGAGCAGCGCGGCGGTGATGCCGCCGACGCCGGCCCATCCCGGGTGCATGCGCTTGTTCCACGCGCCGTCGGCGCGGTGCTCGGACAGTGCCGAAGCAGTGCTGCCGGCGAGCCCCTGCGCTTTAGTGAGCTGTTCGGCCGAGAGGCCGAGGAGCTTGCCAGCCGCGACCACGCAGCCGAAATGGCCCGCGATGCCCGTCGTATGGAAACCCGCGGTATGCATGGCGCCCGCCGCGGTGACGCCGACGCGAGTGGCGATGTCGACCCCGAGCACATACGCCGTCAGCAGGTCGGCGCCGCTGGCATCGACTTTTTCGGCGACGCCGAGCGCGCACGGGAAGGCGCTGCTGCTCGGGTGCACGATCGCGCCCGGATGGGTGTCGTCGTAGTCGAGGCCGTGCGCGAGGATGCCGTTGAGCAGCACCGCGTCCCTGAGCGGCAGCCGGTTCTTCAGGCCGATGAGCGAGTGCGTCCCGGCCTCGCCGAGGCCGAGCAGTCCCGCCAGCGCGCGATGGCTGAAATCGAAGCGCGTCGCAGCCAGGGCGGTTCCGATCACGTCGAGCATGTGCAGCTTTGCGCGCTCTCTTATGCGCTGCGGCAGGCGCTCGTAGTGCGCGGCGACCGCGAATTCGGCGATGCGCTGCGAGATGCTCGGCTCGGCTGCGACAGTCGGCGCAGCGGCGGGAGAAGGCGCGTTCATGAACGAGCTCGTGATGGTTCCGGAGCTGCGATTCTATAATGAGCGGGACATCTCGCGCCGTGCGCCCATTTTGCGGAACCCTCCACATGCAGCTCACCGATCTCGAAACGCCCGCTCTCGTACTCGACCGTAACCGGCTCGACCACAACATCGCGCGCATGCGCGAACACATCACCAGTCTCGGCGTCGCGCTGCGCCCGCACGTGAAGACCGCGAAATCGATGGACGTGGTGCAGCGGGCGCTCGAAGGCCAGCCCGGCACGCCCGAGCATCGTCCCGGCGGCGTCACCGTCTCGACGCTCAAGGAGGCGGAATACTTTCTCTCGAACGGCGTGACCGACATCCTGTATGCGGTCGGCATCGCGCCGAACAAGCTCGCCCACGTCGCCGAGCTCATGGCGAAAGGCGCGGACATGACGATCCTGCTCGACAGCGCCGAGGCGGCGGACATCGTTGCGCAGAAAGGTGAAGCGCTCGGCGTGCAGTTCGCCGCTTTGATCGAGATCGACAGCGACGGTCACCGCTCGGGAATCAAGCCGGGCGACCCGCGCCTGCTCGAGATCGGCAACAGGCTGCACGGCCGCGCGGGCTCGCGCCTGCGCGGCGTCATGACGCACGCCGGAGACTCCTACAACAGCGGCAGCACCGACGCGATCCGCGCCATGGCCGAACGCGAGCGCGCCGCGGTCGTCGAGTGCGCACGAGCGCTCAGGGACGCCGGGCTGCCGTGTGACATCGTCAGCGTCGGCTCGACCCCGACCGCGACGTGTGCCGAGAGCATGGAAGGGGTGACGGAGGTTCGCGCCGGGGTGTTCATGTTCTTCGACCTCTTCATGGCGGGGCTCGGCGTGTGCACGACGGAAGATATCGCACTGTCGGTGCTCACGAGCGTGATCGGCCATCAGGAAGACCGCAACTGGATCATCACCGACGCGGGATGGATGGCGATGTCGCGCGATCGTGGCACGGCGAAACAGCGGGTGGACCAGGGTTATGGCGTCGTGTGCGATCTCGCGAGCCGACCCATCGACGATCTCATCGTCGCCGACACCAACCAGGAACACGGCATCATTGCGGATCGTAATGGCAGGCCGATCGATATGAGCATGTTCCCGGTCGGCATGCTGCTGCGCATCCTGCCGAACCACGCGTGCGCCACGGCGGCGCAGCATTCGCAGTATCACGTCGTCGCCGGCGAGCCGGTGGTCGAAGCGGTGTGGCCGCGCTTCAGCGGGTGGTGAAGCTGAAAAGCAAAAGCAGGAAAAAGGGACGCGAAGGAAGAAGCAAGGGACGCCAATTTGAGCTTGCCTCGCATGCACCTTCGTAGCTGTTCTGCCGTCTCGCTTCGCGTCCTTGCCCTTTCCTTGGCGTCCTTGCTTTCCTGCTTTTAGTTTTTGTCCGGAATGACAGCACGCGGAACACCGCTTGCTATCTCCCGTCGGGAGAATCGCTCATGGAATGGCTTACCGATCCGCAGGCGTGGGTGGCGCTTGCAACACTCGCGGCGCTCGAGATCGTCCTCGGTGTCGACAACATTATCTTCATCTCGATCCTCGTCGCGCGCCTGCCTGAAGCGCAGCGTGCGCGCGCGAGGACCCTGGGCCTCGGGCTTGCCGCCGGCACTCGCATCGCGCTGCTGCTCTCGATCACCTGGGTGATGTCGCTCACCGATCCGCTCTTCTCGGTGTTCGACAAGGACATTTCGGGGCGCGACCTGATCCTGCTCGGCGGCGGTCTTTTCCTCCTGTGGAAAAGCGTGCACGAGATTCACGGCACGCTCGAAGGCGAGGAAGAAGACGGCGTCTCGGGCGTGGGAATCGCGGCCGCGTCTTTCGGCGCGATCATCGTGCAGATCGCGATCATCGACATCGTGTTCTCGCTCGACTCGGTCATCACCGCGGTCGGGCTCGTGGACGAAGTCGAGATCATGATCGTCGCGATACTGGTCGCGGTCGCGGTGATGATGTTCGCGGCGGGAATGGTGAGCCGCTTCGTCGAGACCCATCCGACGATCAAGATGCTCGCGCTGAGCTTTCTCGTGCTGGTCGGGGTCGCTCTCGTGGCGGAAGGCTGGGGCTTCCACATCCCGAAAGGCTACATCTACTTCTCGATGGCTTTCGCGATCGGCGTCGAAATGCTCAACCTGCGCATGCGCAGGAAAGCGAAGCCGGTGCACTTGCGGCAGAGGGGCAGGAGTGCGTGAGGCGGGAGGGCGTGAGGCGGGAGGCGTGAGGCGGGAGGCGTGAGGCGTGAGGCGGGAGGCGGGAGGGTGACGGGGTCTCTGATCGGTCGCCTCAGTGCTCAGTGCTCACTCCACACTCCTCACGCCTCACGCCTCACGCATTTAAAACGGCCGGCTGCCCCGCACCGTCGCGCGCTCCATCACGCGCCGCCTGGGCAGCTCGTAGTCCGGAACCGCGAGATGCTGGGTCGAGCAGTTGTCCCAGATGAGGAGATCGCCGACTCGCCAGCGATGGCGGTAGATGAAGCGCTGCTGCGTCGCGTGCTCGAGAAGCGTGTTCAGCAGCGTTTCTCCGTCAGGGCCGTCCATTCCGGCGATGGCGCTCGTATAGCCTTCGTTGACGAACAGACATTGCCTGCCCGTGAACGGGTGGGTGCGAACGACCGGGTGCTCGATGTCCGGCGTGCGACGCTTCTGCTCTTCGGTGAGGGGCGGGCGGCCGCCGCTCTTGCGATCGCGGTAATAGCCTTTCTCGTACGAGTTGACCGCTTTCAATCCTGCGATGCGCTGTTTGGTCGAGTCGGGTAGCGCGTTATACGCCGCCGTTGCGCTCGCGAAGAGGGTGTCGCCGAGCGGCCGGCCGTCGTCGGCGATGGGCACTTCCCGCGCGTAGAAGATCGAGCCGCGGCTGGGCTCGGCCATGTAGCAGAGATCGGAATGCCAGAACAGCCCTGCGTCCTGCGAGCCGATCGGCTTGCCGTTCTCGATCACGTTCGACACGACGAAAAGCTCGGGGTAGCCGGGGCGGCAGCGGTCGGCGCGCACGTGCAGCTCGAGCTCGCCGAAGCGGCGGCTGAACGCGATGTGCTGCTCCGGCGTGAGCGTCTGGCCGCGGAAGAACACGACTTCGTGTTCGTGGTACGCGGCGACGATTGCATCGAACGTTGCATCGTCGAGCGTCTTCGACAGGTCGACGCCGACGATCTCGGCGCCGAGCGCCGCGCCGCTGGGCTCGATCCGGAGCATCAGAACGCGGGGATGCCGGTCATCGCACGCCCGAGGATCAGCGCGTGGATGTCGTGCGTGCCTTCGTAGGTGTTGACCGTCTCCAGGTTCATGACGTGGCGGATGACGTGGAACTCGTCCGAGATGCCGTTGCCGCCGTGCATGTCACGGGCGACGCGCGCGATGTCGAGCGACTTGCCGCACGAATTGCGCTTGAGGAGCGACACCATCTCGGGTGTCGCACGCCCTTCGTCCATCAGCCGCCCGAGGCGCAGCACCGATTGCAGGCCGAGCGTGATCTCGGTCTGCATGTTCGCGAGCTTCAACTGGACGAGCTGGTTGGCGGCGAGCGGTTTGCCGAACTGCTTGCGCTCGAGCGTGTAATTGCGCGCCGCGTGCCAGCAGAATTCGGCCGCGCCGAGCGCGCCCCACGCGATGCCGAAGCGCGCCTTGTTCAGGCAGCTGAACGGACCTTTGAGGCCCGAGACGCCGGGCAGAACGTTGCCCTCCGGCACGAAGACGTCGTCCATCACGACTTCTCCGGTGGTCGAGGCGCGCAGGCTCATCTTGCCTTCGATCTTCGGCGCGGAAAGTCCTTTCATCCCTTTTTCGAGGAGGTAGCCGCGGATGACGCCGTTGTCGTCTTTCGCCCAGACGAGGAACACGTCGGCGAGCGGGGCGTTCGTGATCCACATCTTTGCGCCGCTCACGCTGAAGCCGCCGTCGACTTTCTTCGCCCGCGTGATCATGCTGCCGGGATCCGATCCGTGATTGGGCTCGGTGAGGCCGAAGCAGCCGATCCATTCACCGGTCGCGAGCTTGGGCAGGTATTTCTGGCGCTGCTCCTCGGAGCCGAAAGCGTGGATCGGATACATGACGAGGCTCGACTGGACCGACAGCGCCGAGCGATAGCCGCTGTCGACACGCTCGACTTCGCGCCCGATGAGGCCGTAGCTCACGTGGTTCACGCCCGCGCAGCCGTAGCCTTCGAGCGTCGCGCCGAGAAAGCCCAGCGCGCCCATCTCGTTCATGATCTCGCGGTCGAACCGCTCGTGACGATTCGCTTCGAGCACGCGAGGCATGAGCTTGTCCTGGCAGTACGCGCGCGCGCTGTCGCGGATCATGCGCTCGTCGCCGGTGAACTGGTCTTCCAGCAGCAGCGGGTCTTCCCACACGAACGCGGGCTTGGTGGTCGGGATCGGGGCGGTCATCACTACTCTCCTGATACAATTCGGCTCGCGACGAACGAGGCGACGCAGAGCACGGTTTACGGCGATTCGCTTCGATTTTATGGCAGGTTGGCGCGACGTGCCACGCGCTGCATCGACCGCCGAGCGCCACGCGCATGATCCCGCAGCCCGCACCTCCTTCCAGGACCTGAAATATTGTCCGAACCCGATCTGTCACGGCTGCGCATCGAGCGCGGCGTTACGCGCGAGGCTGCAGGCTCGCGACGCAAGAGCCGCATCGTGCGCTGGGCGCTCGTGGCGGCGGCGGTCGCGATAGCCGTTGCCCTCGGCATCGCCTATCGGCCCGCGGTTCAGGTCGAGCTCGGCACCGCGGCGCAGCTTTATCCGTCGCAAACCTATACGGTGCTCAACTCGACCGGCTATGTCGTCGCGCAGCGCAAGGCCGCGGTCGCGTCGAAAGCGACGGGTCGCCTCGAGTGGCTCGGGGTGCGCGAAGGCAGCAAGGTGAGCTCGGGAGAAATGGTCGCGCGGCTCGAGAACCGCGACGTCTCGGCGCAGATGCAGCAGGCCGCGGCGAACATCAAAGTGGCGCAGGCGAACCTCGAGCAGGGACAGGCCGAGCTGAAAGACGCCGAGCGCCAGTTGAACAGGTCCGCCGAGCTCCTCGAAAAGAAGTTCGTGTCGCCCGCGGCTCACGACACCGCGGTCGCGAGGCACGCGCGCGCCGTCGCAGCGATCAGCGGCCAGCGCGCGGGTATCGCGGCGGCTGAGGCGAACTATCGGGCCGCGCAGGTCGCGGTCCAGCAGACCCTGATCCGCGCGCCTTTCGACGGCGTGGTGCTCACCAAGAATGCGAACGTGGGCGACGTGATCACCCCGTTCTCCTCCGCGCTCGGTTCGCAGGCGGCGGTCGTCACGATGGCCGACATGTCGACCCTCGAAGTCGAAGCCGATGTGGCTGAGGGCAATATCGGCAAGGTCAAGCTCGGCCAGCCCACCGAGATCCAGCTCGACGCGCTTCCCGAGTGGCGCTTTCGCGGCGAAGTGCACCGGCTCGTGCCGACGGTCGATCGGTCGAAGGCGACGGTCACGGTGAAGATCCGCTTCCGTGAGATCGACCCGAGAATCCTCCCGGAGATGAGCGCGAAAGTCGCTTTTCTATCGCGCGAGATTCCGCAGCAGGAGAACACCCCGCACGTCGCGGTGCCGGCGTCGGCGATCGTCGAGCGCGGCGGGCGCAAAGTGGTTTATGTCGTGCGCGACGGCAAGGCGGTGGAGGTTGCGGTGACGACGGGCGCTGCGGCAGGGGACCTGACGCAGGTGAGCGGCGTGTCGGCTGGGGATCGGGTCGTGCTGAAGCCTTCGGACCGAGTGCGCGGTGGGGCGGTGGTGGGTACGGCTTCGAAGTGACAGATCGCGTACTCCACGCCCATCCCGAGATTCTTCGTAACCTTCTTTCCTTTCAAACCCACCCCCATCCCGACCTTCCCCCTGAAGGGGAAGGAGAGTTATCCGCGCCGCGGATCACATCCCCTCCCTTTCAGGGGTAGGGTTAGGGTGGGGGTGGTTTCAAGGCTATGACTACGCAGCCGATTGTAGAAATACGCAACCTCTCCAAGTCCTACCACCGCGGCGGCCAGGTCGTGCCGGTGTTGAGCGACATCACGCTCGACATCGCGGCCGGCGAGTTCGTCGCGCTCATGGGCCCTTCGGGCTCGGGAAAAAGCACGCTGCTCAACCTGATCGCGGGCATCGACAAGCCCGACGGCGGCACGCTGCACGTGGGCGGCATCGACATCGTCACGCTGTCGGAGGCGGAGCTCGCGGACTGGCGCGCGGAGCATGTCGGCTTCATCTTCCAGTTCTACAACCTCATGCCGGTGCTCACGGCGTTCGAGAACGTCGAGCTGCCGCTCATGCTCACTCGGCTCTCACGTGCGGAGCGGCGGTCCCACGTCGAAACCGCCCTGGCGATGGTGAGTCTCTCCGACCGCATGGAGCACTATCCTTCGGAGCTT
>JAQGNC010000488.1 GCA_028292065.1 Betaproteobacteria bacterium | reverse complement strand
TCGAGCGCCCAGCGCAGGCCGGACTCCTTCACTGTCGGCGCGGTCGATTCTTTCCAGCGGAAATTCTCGAAACCGCCGCCGACCGACCAGTCCGCCCTTGCATCGCTCGCGGCGGCCACCGCCGCGCACGTGCTCAACGCCAGGACCAATGCACGCTTCATCGTGTTCCCCCACGCTTCACGTCGTCAACCTCAGGGCAGGTTAAGGAAAACGCTTTAAGAAGTCGATATAAGCCCTTTTATGCGGGCATGATATCTTCGATGCTGTTGCGCCAAAGCAACACCGCCCAACCCGTTTTCACATCGGAGGACGCATGAAGGTCACGAAGTCCACGAGCTGGTTCTCCAGCTTTTCGAAATGGATCTCGCGCACGACGGGCAGCCCGCTCGCGTTCGCTCTGGCACTCGGAACGATCCTGGTGTGGGCGGTCACGGGGCCGCTCTTCGGGTTCAGCGATACCTGGCAGCTCATCATCAACACCGGCACGACGATCGTCACCTTCCTCATGGTGTTCCTCATCCAGAACACCCAGAACCGCGACGGCCATGCGGTCCAGATCAAGCTCGACGAGCTCATCCGCTGCACCAACGGCGCACACAACGCGCTTCTCAATCTCGAAGAGCTCGAGGAACACGAGCTGCGAAACATCTGCGTCGAATACACCAAGATCGCGGAGCGGGCGCGCGCAGCACTGCGCCACGGCAAGAGCGACACCGGGACGCCTGCGGTGCGCCGCAGGAAAGCGTGAGTCACGTGTCGATGCTCGCGGCATAAGCCAGCGGCATAATCCTTGCAGTGGTGTCCGACGCAGTCAGCTTGTCGCCGATCAACCACCTAAAGAGGATTACATGGCGAAATACGGAAAGAAAGCTCAGGACAAAGTCGAGCGTGCGATGCACGAGCGCAAGCGCGGTACGCTCAAGAGCGGCGGCTCGGGCAAGAAAGTAACGAGCAAGGACCAGGCGATCGCGATCGGCCTCTCGGAAGCGCGCAGGGAAGGCGGCAAGGTCCCGGCGAAGAAGTCTTCACGCAAGAAGTCCACCGCGAAGAAAGCGCCGGCCCGCAAGAAAAAAGCCGCGACCAAGAAGTCCGCGAGCCGCAAGTCGACCAGCCGCAAGAAGTCGACCGGCCGCAAGACCACCGCGCGAAAAGCCGCCAAGAAAAAGTCGACGAAGAAAAAAGCAACGAAGAAAAAAGCAACGAAGAAGTAGCGCCGCCTGCCACGCGGTGAGCAACGGGGGAAACTGATGGTTTCCCCCGTTGTCATTGCGGCATCGTGAGGATCGTCATTCCGGCGCAATAGGCCGTATCCATTGTGACGTCGTTTGAAAGTGGGTCCTGGCCTGCGCCAGGACGACGGCCAAGGACAAGCCAAGCGAGGTCACGAAGCCTGTCCTGAGCTTGTCGAAGGGCAATCCCGAGACGCTCGACGCGCTGCGTGCGCCACGAGATCGCCGCGTCGCGCTTGCGCGGCTCCTCGCGATGACACCCTCCCTTTGTCATTGCGAGGCGCGGTAGCGACGAAGCAATCTCGTTACGAACGGATTTAAGCACGCCGCGCGGCCACGTGCGCCACGGGATCGCCGCGTCGCGCTTGCGCGGCTCCTTGCGATGACCACGATGCTCGAGCCTCTGGCGACGCGGTCACGCAGTCGCATGGCGCTGGGCGCGATGCTCCTTCACGAACCACCGGCGCACGACCAGGATCAGCCCCACGAAGAAAACCGCCACGCCGCCCACCAGCCAGTAGTTGATCTGCGACGGGTCTTCGAGGGCGGTCTGGATCTGCTCGCCGAAGATCGTGGTGGTCAGGGTGCCGGGCAGCATACCGAGCACGGTGCCGAGCGCGAAGTGCCAGAGCTTGATCCCGACCGCGCCGGCGACCATGCCTTCGATCGCGAAAGGCGCGACCGGCACGATGCGCACCGCGAAGATCGCGAGCAGCCCTCGCCTTCGCAGCACCTCGGTCATCTCGTTGAGCTTGTCTCCCGCGAGCTTGCGCACGGTGTCGCGCGGCAGCGCGCGCCCGACGAAATACGTCGCGAGCGCCGCAGCGACGATGCCGAGCAGGCTATAGACAAAGCCGAGCACCGGACCGAAAGCGATGACCGCGAACAGCGTAATCAGCGGCCGCGGGAACATGATGAAGCACGCGGGGGTGTACGCCGCCATCACCACGAGCGGCGCCCACGGAACCTCGCCCACGCTTTGCGCCCACGCCATCACCCGTTCGGGCGTGACGAGGGTCGAGAGCGGGGTGTGGCGCCACAGCGCAGTGAGCGCGGCGAACAGGATCGCGATCGCGGCGATCTTGCCCCACGCAGGGCCGCTCTTGTGCTCGGTCAGGTCCGGGGAAAATTCGTCGATGAGCCGCTCGAGCGATACCGGGCGCTCGGGATCGGCGACCGCGGCCAGGTTGACCACGGTGTCCGACCAGTCCGGAACGTCCTCGAGGACGCGCAGGCTGCGCGCGTCGGAGCGCAGCTCGTGCAGCGCCGCGTGTATCGAGCCCGTGCGCTCGACAGCCGCCCGCACCGCCTCCGCCGTAGTGTCGAGGTGCTCGGCGACGAGGCGATCGCGAAAATCCCTCACGGCCGCCTCGACCCGGCGCGTGCCCCCGGCTTCGAAAGTCAGGTCACACTCGGTGTCGAAACCCATCGAGCGATTGGACAGATTCGCCGAGCCGATGCGCAGCCACTCGTCGTCGACGATCATCACCTTGGAGTGGCAGTCGACGCACGTGCCTTCCTCGAGTCCCGGAACGAAAGGAAAGTACACCTCGAAGCGCCCATGAGCGTCGGCCGCGCGCAACTGCTTGACGAGACGCGTGCGCAGCACGTGCATCGTGTGCTCTTCGAGCCAGCCGTGGCTCAGGAGGCGAGTGACGAGGACGACTTCGGGCGGGTCGGGCTCCGCCAGGCGTGCCGCGAGTGCGACGCCGATGCGCTCGGACGTGAAATACTGGTTCTCGATGTAGATGTAGCGCTTGGCGTTGGCGATCATGTCGAGATAGAGCGCCTCGACTTCACGCACTTCGCACGCGGCGTCGGCATTCGGCACCGTGCGCGAAATCGCGACGTCGACGTCGGTGACATCGGGCTCGACCGAAAGCGGCCACGGGTCGGAGCGCCGCGACGCTGACGGGATCGTCTCGCTGCAAGCGAGCGTCCAGCGCGTGCGCGCGATCTGCGCCAGCACCTGCGCCGCGTCGCCGTCGACCAGCGCCATCGTGTCGTGGAAAGGCGGATAAGGCTCGCCGTCGTGCGTGCGGCGCTCGTCGCCCGCCTGGTGCGCGCACGTGTCCCAGCGCCGGCTCGCGAGGTCGAGGCCGCCGGAGAAAGCGATCGCATCGTCGATCACCACGATCTTCTGGTGGTGCGATCCGCCCACCGGGTGGGTGTTGTCGTAGTGCAGGTGCACGCGCCGCCGCGGCGTCCAGCCGAGCCCGTAGAGCGGGCGCATCTCGCGATCGCCTCCGAACACCATCGGATAGTCCCAGTTGAGCACGTAGACGTGCAGCGACCGGCGGCGCCGGGTAAGGAAGTTCAGGAAGTCGCCCAGTTGCGCGGGTGCGCCGCTGCTGTCGTCCCAGGTAAGCCGGGTGCGGCTGTCGAAATCCCAGCCGACGATGACGATGGAATCTCGCGCGAGCTGCGCGGCTTCGCGAAAAGCGCGGTAGTAGTTTTCCGCGTCGATCAGGAAAGCGGCACGCGCCGCTCGGGTCGCCGCGTGACAGTTCTCGCCGGGACGAAACAGACTCGCGCCGCGCGCACCGGCGACCACGGCTTTCGGCGCAATGACATCGCCCATGATGACCTTTCCACGGCGCCCGCTCGCGCGGTTGTTCGGCGCTGGTTCGCGGCGAATCGCCTGCGCGCGCGTCCTTGAGGCAGTACTCTGCTGGAGTCTGCAATCGCTGTGCCGATCGGCGCCCACACAGGCATTGCGGGTTCGGTTATTGCTCACGCACGCTCGACGATGAGAACCCGCAGGAGCAACTGATGGCAAAGCACAAACCCGACGCGCTCGATATCGTCGGGCGCATATTCCCGATCGGCCATTTCGCGGTGAGCGTGCTCTTCATCGCGTGCGCCTTCAGCCTGATCGGTTTCTCGTGCCTGGTGCTCTGGCAAAGCCTGGAGCCCGGTGACATGACGATGACCGACCGCCGCGACGGGGTGCTCGAAGCGCTGGCGATCATCACCGTCTCCCTCGCCGCGCTGGAGCTCGGCGAAACCATCATCGAGGAAGAGATCCGGCGCGAAGCGCACATGAGCGCGCCGACTCGCGTGCGCCGCTTCCTCTCGCGCTTCATGGTCGTGCTCGTGGTCGCGCTCGTGATCGAGTCGCTCGTGCTGATCTTCAAGTTCAGCCACAGCGCGCCGGAGAACATGCCTTACGCCGCGATGACCGCGTTCGCCGCCGCCGCGCTGATCATCGCGTGGGGCGTGTTCATCCGCCTGAACCGCAGCGCCGAAGAGCTCGAGCCCGAAGCGATGCGCGAAGCGAAGGACGAAGACAGGAAGATGAATGCGAAATGACGAATGCGGGACGCGGAATGAAAAACGCTGCGCCCTTCATTCCGAATTCATCATTCGTCGTTCATCGTTCATCATCTCGCGGTCGCGATAACAGGGGCTCCGCGCCGCCGCGCACCACGCGTATGCGGTTCACGACGTCGAAGACACCGCGAACCGCCGCGGCGATATCCTCGATCGCGTGCTTCATGCGGCGCTCGGGGACGATCCCCTCGAGGGTCACGTTGCCTTCGCGCACGTCGACGGTGACTTCGCTCGCGTCAAGATGCGTTGCGGCCATCAGCGATTCGCACAGGTCTTCGCGTATGCGCTCGTCCGTGCGCCGGTAGCCTTTGGGGCCGCGCCTCTGCAGCTGCGGCTCCATCCGGCGCGAAAGCCCGCTGTAGCCGTGGCCTCCCACGAGCTGCTCGCCGTCGTGCAGCTCGAGCGGCGGCGGCGTCATGTCGTAGCGATAGCGCCGGGGCGCGAACGGATCGGGGTCGTCAGGGCTGCGGCCCGGCGCATCGTTCCGCGCGTCGTGCGCACCGGCAGCGCCTGCCGCGTGCGCCAGCGCACCGTAATCGCGAGGGACCTCCCAGTGATCGCCGTGCCGGCCGGCGACCACGTCCGCGGGCCCTCCGGGGCGCGCAGGGTCGCGCGTGGGCTCGCCCTCGGGCCGGCGCGCGCGGTCTTCGGCGAGAGGGTCTCCAACGTAGCGTTCAGCCATGGCATCTCTCCTGGTCGTTGGCATTGTCGCGTGCTTCCGCTGCAATTGATGCGCCCTGCCCCAGGCCATGCCGCACCGCAGGTGATCCCGAGCGCAGCGCGGCATCCCGATTGCTGCGCTTGCACCTCTCGCCTGCACCGTCTTTCCGAAGGATTTTCGTGCCTCACAGCCCCACGCCCGCGCCTGCGCCCGCCGACGTTCTCTGGTGGCAGCGCGGCATCGTCTATCAGATCTACCCGCTGTCGTTCCACGACAGCAACGGCGACGGCAAAGGCGATCTCGACGGTATCCGTCAGCGCCTGGACTACCTCGCGTGGCTCGGCGTCGACGCGGTGTGGATCTCGCCGGTCTACCCGTCGCCGATGAAGGATTTCGGCTACGACATCTCCGACTACTGCAGCATCGCGCAAACCTTCGGCACCCTGGAGGATTTCGACCGCCTGCTCAAAGAAGTACACACCCGCGGCATGAAGCTCATCCTCGACTTCGTGCCGAATCACACGTCGGACCAGCATGCGTGGTTTCTCGAGAGCCGCTCGTCGCGCAGCAATCCGAAGCGTGACTGGTATCTCTGGCGCGACGCGAGCCCGAACGGCGGCCCGCCGAGCAACTGGCTCTCGCAGTTCGGCGGCAGCGCGTGGGACTACGACGCGGCCACCGGGCAGTATTACTACCACGCGTTCCTCAAGGAGCAGCCGGACCTCAACTGGCGCAACCGGCAAGTGCGTGAGGCGATGTACGACACCCTTGAATTCTGGCTCGAGCGCGGGGTCGACGGCTTTCGCATGGACGTCCTGTGGCACCTGATCAAGGACGACCAGTTCCGCGACAACCCGTCGAACCCGGGTTTCCAGCCCGGTGACTCGGAGCACCGCCGCCTGCTCGAGCTCTACACCACCGACCGGCCCGAGGTGCACGAAGTCGTCGCCGAGATGCGCGAGCTTTTCGAATCGTACGAGGAGCGCCTGATCATCGGCGAGATCTATCTGCCGGTCGAGCGCCTCGTCGCGTACTACGGGCTGGAGCGCCCCGGCGTGCATCTTCCCTTCAACTTCCAGCTCATACACGCGCCGTGGAACGCGTGCGAGATCGACCGCATGATCCGCGAGTACGACGAGCGCGTGCCCGAGGAAGAGTGGCCCAACTGGGTCCTGGGCAATCACGACCAGCACCGCATCGCGACGCGCGTCGGCGAAGCGCAGGCGCGTGTCGCCGCGATGATGCTGCTGACCCTGCGCGGCACGCCGACCCTTTATTACGGCGACGAGATCGGCATGCACGACGTCGCCATACCCCCGGAGCGCATCCAGGACCCGTACGAGAAGAACCAGCCCGGGCTCGGGCTCGGCCGCGACCCGCAGCGCACGCCGATGCAATGGGACGGCGGCCTGCACGCGGGATTCAGCACGAGCGAGCCGTGGCTGCCGCTCGCCGACGACTTCTACCGGCGCAACGTCAAAGCGCTCGCCGAGGATGCGCACTCGATACTCACGCTCTACCAGCGGCTGATCGAGCTGCGGCGCCGCCACGGCGCGCTGAGCATCGGCGACTATGCGCAGATCATGTGCCAGGGCCAGGTGCTGGCCTTTGAGCGTTTCGACGCGACTGAGCGGCTGCTGGTCGCGCTCAATCTCAGTCACGAGAAAGTCGCGCTGCCGCTCGCCGGCGGCACCCTGCTGCTGTCGACTCACCTCGACCGCGCGGGGGAAAGGATCGACGGCCGCTGCGAGCTTCGCGCGGACGAAGGGGTGATCCTCGAACTGGGGGGGCCTTAGGCGAGGTAGCGCGAGCGCGAAGCCGGCGCCGGCAAACCGGTGCTGGCGCGCGCGCTGCCGAAGACCTGCGGCCACCACCGATCGAAGTTCGCCCGCGTGCCTCCGCGTGCGATGAACGCCTTGTAGGCTTTGGTGCGCGCGCTGCGCTCGAGCGCGAGAGTGGCGCTGTCGCGAGCGGCGTCGGCGCGTGCGAGCGCCTCGCACGCGCGGCGGCTCAGCTCGTCGTGGATCGCGCGCTCTTCCTCGACCTTGGCGTGGATGCTTTCGACGTCGGCAAGCTCGAGCCACGCGACCATCTGCGCGTGCAGGGCTACACGATCGATGGGCTTGCCCAGGTAGGCGTTGGCGCCGGCTCTCATCGCGCGTTTGCGGTCCTCGTCGCGCACGGCGGCGGTGCAGAAAATCACCGGCCCGTGCGGATCCACTTTGCGTATCTCCCGGCAAAGCTGCACGCCCGACCAGTCGGGAAGCCAGTAGTCGAGCACGTACATATCGTAGATGCCGGAGTTGAGCGCGCAGATGCCTTCATAGGCGTTTCTGGCGAAAGTGCGCGTGTGGCCGGCAAACACTTCGCTCAGTACAGCGCGCGCTTCAGGGTCGTCCTCCACACAGAGGACGCAGCGGGAACGAAGCGTCAGGTCGGTCATACGCGTTCCATTCAGGGGCTTTGGCGGATTCCCGCAGCGCGATACGGACGCCGGGGGTGCAGATCAGTTTACGCCTGGCTCTTCAACGCTTTGTCGCGTTCTTGCTGTGCAGCGACAGGTTCTGTGCTTTAGCGCCGGACGCGCGGCGCGGAGTCGCCGCGACCCGCGCAATTCGCTAGACTGAAGGCGCACGCCGCGTTTTTATCAGCGGACCCGCGCAATGCACGCGGGTCGGAGCGGCACGGTTACCCGGGGGTCTCTCATGACGGACATGACGCGACGCATACTCTACGTCGACGGCGACCGCGAAGCGTGCCTGATGATGCAGGAGCTGCTCGCCGCGCATCAGCTCGACGTCTGCGGCGGCGATGAAGAAGCCCGCGTGCTCGCACGCCGGCACAGTTATGACGTGTACATGCTCGCCGGCGGGGGGCCGGGATCGGCGGGGCTGTCTCTGTGCGCGTGGCTGCACCGCATCGATCCCCGCACCCCGATCGTCTATTGCTCGTCGAACGGCAACGCCCAGCACCAGCAGCTCGCGATCGCCGCGGGCGCGCTGCGCTATCACGTGAAGCCGCTCGATCCGAAGCTGCTCAGATCGACGCTCGGCCTGCTCCTGAAGCTCGGGGAGATCGAAAGCCGGCGTGCGCTGCTCGTCGAGCAGGAGGCGATACAGGACGAGCTGACCGAGCGCTCGAAGCGCGCGCGCGAACTCTCGCTCTCCGCACGCGGGCGCGCGCAGCAGGCGCTGGACTGCATGCTGCGCATAAAGGCTTATCGTGCGTTCCGCGACGCCGGCGGCAATCGCGCCAATTTCGAGCGCATGTGGCCGATGAGCTCGGGCATGGGACCGTCGGTTTAGCCGATCAGGCGCACACGCCGCGCACGAGCAGCGCCGGAAGCGCGGTCAGCCCGATGGCGATCATCGCGAGCGCGCCGACCGCGACCTTCGTCTTCGACGCGAACACCTCACAGCTGTCATTCGCAGGACGCCCGCGGATCGCGGCGCGTAACAGCCAGATCGTCACACCTGCCGCCGCGAACGTGGCGACGAGGCTCGCGAGCGGCACGATGCCGGCGCCGGCCACGGTCTTCCCGGCGTAGCCTTTCTCGCACGCGATCGCGGCGAATACGTAAACGAACACGAAATCCGCCGCCCACGCGAGCAGGGCTCCGGTGAGAGCCAATGCGGTTCGCACGAACGAGTCCGTCATCACGTCACCCCGCGAGGCGCGGCAGCACATGGACCGCCGCGATGATCGCGAGTCCCTGCCCGATCGTGTATTGCCAGAGCAGCCGCGTGTTGTCGAACGTGACGCGGCGATCCGCGGCCAGCAGTCCGCAGAACGCGCGAGCGAGCGTGTATGCGCCCATGATCGCGATCACGACGACATGCAGCGCCTGATACGCGAGCGTTGCATACACCGCCGCAGCGTAGGCGTGCACGGTCGGATCGAGACCGTTCTGCGCGTGCCCCTGCCACTGGACGCACAGCGCGGCGACGGCGCACGCGAGGCCGACGCACACCGCGAGCGCGAGCGCGCCTTTCGAGGACTGCCTGCCGAGCAGGTGATTCGCCCACGACAGCGCGGCGCTGCTCGCCAGCCACAGCGACGCCGCGGCCGCGGCGGAGCTCATCGCCGGCAGCGCATGCCCCGCGGGCGGCCATGCGCCGGGCGTCACGGTCCACAGGTAGAAATACGAGAACAGCAGCGACGCGCATACCGTGCCGTCGACGAGCATCAGCACGACCATCGCCCACCACGAGTGCGCTTGCGGCCCGCTCGCGTAGACCGGCAGCGCGAGGCCGTCGCCGACATCGACCGGCGCGTGCGTCGCACCGCGGTCGGTGGCCCACAGCCACCTGAAGATCGCGCCGAGCGCGACCAGCGCGCCCAGCACGGCCGGCGCATGGAGCTTCGCCGTCAGCAGCAGGAAGAACGCCGCGGTGCCCGCCCCCGCGACGAGCGGCAACCAGCTGTCTCCCGTCAGGATGAGGACGTACTGCGGCCGCCCTTCGACCGGGCTCGTGACGATCGTCTCGCGCCCTCCCGTCGCGGTCCCCGGCAGGTAGTGCTGCCCGCTGTCGACTTCGTCGGCGAGCGATGGCCGCGCCCACAGCGGATAGCGGTGATCGACTCGCGGGATGCTGCGAAAACCGTAGTCGTCCGCCGGCAGCCACTCGAGCGTCGGAGAATCCCACACGTTCGCGCGCACCTTGCCTGCGACCCGCAGGTGCAGCGCGATGTCGACCAGCACCACGAGTACGCCGGCCGCGAGCACGAACGCGCCCATCGTCGAGACGAGGTTGAGCCCGTCCCAGCCGAGACCGGCGGAATAGGTGTACACGCGCCGCGGCATGCCGAGCATTCCGGTGATGTGCATCGGAAAGAAGGTCACGTGAAAACCGGTGAACATGAGTGCGCACGCCCACTTGCCCATGCGCTCCGAAAGCGGCCTGCCGCCGACGAGCGGCGCCCAGTAATACAGCGCGGCGAAAAGCGGGAACACCATGCCGCCGATCAGCACGTAATGCAGGTGCGCCACGACGAAATAGGTGTCGTGAGCCTGCCAGTCGAAAGGAACGACCGCGAGCATGACCCCGGTGAGACCGCCGATGACGAAAGTCGCGAGGAAAGCGAGGAGGAACCAGCTCGGGCTGGCCATCCTCACCTCGCCTCGCCACAGGGTCGCGATCCACGAGAAAAGCTGTATGCCCGTCGGTATCGTCACCGCCATACTCGCGGCGGAAAAGAGCGCGGTCGACAGGTGCGGCATGCCGGTCGCATACATGTGGTGCGCCCACAATCCCATGCTGAGCACCCCGACCGCCAGCAGCGCGGCGACGATGCAGCGGTAGCCCACGAGCGGCACGCGCGCCATCGCGGGAACGATCATCGACACCATGCCCGCCGCGGGCAGGAAGATGATGTACACCTCGGGGTGCCCGAACAGCCAGAACAGATGCTGCCACAGCACCGCGTCGCCGCCTTTTTCGGCGATGAAGAAAGGCCAGTGAAACTCGCGCTCGATCTCGAGCAGCAGCGTGCCGAGGATGATCGGCGGAAAACCGAAGACGATCATCGCGCCGACGACGAGCATCGCCCACGCGAATATGGGCATTTTCGCGAGCGACATTCCGGGCGCGCGAGTGCGCAGGATACCGACGACGAGCTCGATCGCGCCTGCGATCGCCGAGATCTCGATGAAACCGATGCCGAGCAGCCACCAGTCGGCGCCGCTGTCCGGCGCATAGGTGTAGCTCGTGAGCGGCGGATACATGAACCACCCGCCGTCGGGCGCCACCCCGAAGAAGAGCGTGCAGAAGAAAGCGAGGCCGCCGATGGCATAGGCCCAGTACGCGTACGCGCTCAGCCGCGGGAACGGCAGGTCGCGGGCGCCGAGCATGTTCGGCAGCAGGAACACCGCGACCGCCTCGACCACCGGCACCGCGAACAGAAACATCATCACGGTGCCGTGCATGGTGAAGATCTGGTTGTAGGCGCGGTTGCCGAGAAAGTCGTTATCGGGGACCGCGAGCTGGGTCCGCATCAGCAGCGCGAGCACCCCTGCGAGGACGAGAAAAAGCAGCGCCGTGCCGATGTAGAACAACCCGATGGTCGTATTGTTCACCGCGCTGAAGATGCGCCAGCCGCGAGGCGTCTTCCACACCCGCTCGAGCGCCTCGAGCTCGCCTTGCGGCCGCGGCAGCGGATTGGGCAGCGAGTCCTCCGCTGCGGCTGCAGGCGAGGCGCCTGCGCTACTCATCCCTCATCCCTCATCCCTCATCCCTGCCTCACTCCAGCCCCGCCACATACGCCGTAATCGCATGCAGCGTCTCCACCGGCACTTTGATCGGCGGCATGAGGTTGCCGGGCTTGACGGCCTGGCTGTTCGAGATCCACCCGGCAAGCGAGGCGCGATTGTTGTCGAGCACGCCTGCCCCGAGGGTGAGGCGGCTCGCGACGTGGGTGAGGTCGGGGCCGAGGCGTCCCGCCGCGCTCGTTCCGCGAACGGTGTGACACGCGGCGCAGCCGGCGCTCGTGAAATCGGCTGCGCCGCGCTGTGCCTGCGTATCCGTGGAGCTGCCTGCAGGCCGCGCTTCGCGCTCGAGCCAGCGTTCGTATTCCCCTTCCTCGTGCACGACGACGAGCATCGCCATGAACGCGTGCTGCGCGCCGCAGAATTCGGCGCATTGCGCGCGGTAGACGCCGGGCTTGTCCGCCTTGAGCATGAGGTGGTTCACGCGCCCCGGGATCATGTCGACTTTGCCTGAGAGCGCCGGCACCCAGAAGCTGTGGATGACGTCGTCGGATGCGAGCAGGAGCTTGACCGTGCGTCCGACCGGCAGGTGCAATTCGTTGGCGGAAACGATCGCACCCGCGGGCTGCTCATAGCGCACTTCCCACCACCAGCGCTTGCCGTTCACGTGGATGATCGTTCCGCAGTCGGGACCTTCGTCAGACAGCGCGTTGCCGACCGCCAGCGCGTAGGCGAGCAGCGCGGTCAGCACCACCGCCGGAATCGCGACCCCGCCGCCGAGCACCCACGCGCGAGTCGGCACACCGGAAGCGCGCCGGAATACCGCGACGACGGCGAGCGTCATGACGATCGCGAAAATCAGCGCGGCGCCGATATAGAGCACGCTCGACAGCCGGTCGATCAGCACCGCGTTCGCGCCGGCGGGATCGAACGCCGACTGGCTGGCACTGACTTGCATGCGTTATTCGGATTTCAGAGTCGCCAGGAACGCGGTGATGTCGCGCGCATCCTGCTCGCGCACCCCGAGATCGGGCATCGCGCTGCCGGGGCTCACGCTTTGCGGCGACATCAACCAGCGCACCATGTTGCGCGGGGTGTTCGCGAGCACGCCGCCGATGTAGCTGCGGCTCGCGATGCCTTTCAGGGGCGGTCCGACGTGTCGGGTCGCACCGGTGATGTCGGGGATGACGTGACACGTCGCGCACGCGTACTGGTCGATCGCACGGCGGCCCGCGGCGGCATCGCCGATCCCGCTGTCGGGGCCCGGCGAGCGCGCCTCGGCTGGCGCGGGCGCGGGCAGCTTCGCGACCGCCTCGCGATACTGCGCCGGCGACAGGTACGGGAGGCGGTGTTTGACGAACGCGACGACCTCCCACATCTCGTCGTCGGTCATGCGGTGCTTCCACGCCGGCATGCCCGTCATCTTGATGCCGTACTTCACGACCCAGCGGATCTGCGAAGCCGGCCATTCGCGCCCGATCGGCACGAGATACGCCGGGACCGGCGTCATGCCGAGCGCCGCGGGCTGCGGCGAGACGCCGGGAGCGCCGTGGCACTGCGCGCACTGGCGCTCGTAGTGCC
>JAQGNC010000421.1 GCA_028292065.1 Betaproteobacteria bacterium | reverse complement strand
TCGAGCGCGGCGAGCGCCTTGCCTTCCTCGATCAGCTTGTGCGCCGCGAGATAGCACACGCTGCCGGCGCCGATGGTCGTGCGCGAGCCGCCGGTGTGATTGCCTTGCAACTTCGAATCGAACGCACACTGCACGATTTTCACCTGCGCGTGCGGCACGCCGAGCGCGTCGCCGACGATCTGCGCGAGCGTGGTCTCGTGGCCGTGGCCTTGCGCTTTCGAGACCGTGTACACCGTGATCGTGCCGCTCGCATCGAGCACGATCTCGATCTCGTCCTTGGGTGCGTTGCCCGCGCCGGTGTTCTCGATGACAGTCGATATGCCGATGCCTCGAAGCTTCCCCGCGGATTTCGACTCGTCGCGCCGCGATGCATAGCCCCGCCAGTCGCCAAGCGCGAGCGCTTGGTCGAGCAGTCCCGGAAGGTCCGCGATCTCGTATGTCGACCCCGTCGGCGTCTTGTAAGGAAACGCCGAAGGCGGAATGAAGTTGCGCCGCCGCAGCTCCGCGGCGTCGATCCCGGTTTCGGCTGCGGCGTGGTTCACGAGGCGCTCGACGGCGTACGCGATGTCCGGACGTCCCGCCCCTCGATACGACGCGACAGGCGTGGTGTTGGTCAGCGGAACGCGGTAAGTCGCATAAAGCGCGGGTATGAGGTACACGCCGGTCATGCATGCGATCGTGTTGCGGATATGGCCGATCGCGCCGGGCGAGAGATACGACCCCATGTCGTTCACCCAGTCGAGGCGCATCGCGAGGAACCTGCCGTCGGCGTCGAGCGCGAGCCGGCCGTCGATGATGTTGTTGCGCCCGTGAGTGTCGGTGAGAAATCCTTCGACTCGCGTAGACACCCACTTCACCGGCTTGCCCGCCGCTTTCGCCGCGATCATCAGCGCGCCGTACTCGGGATAGGCGATCGTGCGCTGGCCGAAACCGCCGCCGACGTCGCGCGCTTCGAACTTGAGCTTCTCCTGGGGAACCTTGGTCCACGCCGAAAGCTGCGCACGCAAGGTGGTGACGCCCTGCATGACGACGTTGAAGCGATACTCGTCGGCGCCCGCGTCGTAAGCGACGAGGCACGCACGCGGCTCCATCGGGCTCGGCGCGACGCGGGTCGACTCGACTTTGAGGCGCGTGACGTGCGCCGCGCGTGCGAAAGCGGCTGCTACCGCTTTTTCATCGCCGGCCTCGACTTCGAACGCGAGATTCCCCGGCACGTCCTCGTGTAACTGCGCCGCGCCAGGCAACAGCGCCGCTTCGGGTTCGACGACGCACGGCAGGTCGCGGTATTCGATTTCGACGAGCTCCGCCGCGTCCTGCGCCGCCGCGGCGCTGTGCGCGACCACCAGCGCCACGCCCTCGCCGACGAAGCGCACCTTGCGGTGCGCCAGCACCGGCCGGTCCGGCGCGCGCGACTGCATGCCGTTGCGGCCTGGAAAGTTGAGCGAGTTCGGCGCTTTCACGTAGCCGGCCTTTATCGCGTCTTCGCCAGTGAACACATGCGTCACCCCGGGGAACGCGAGCGCCTTTTGCGTATCCACGGAAAGGATATCGGCGTGCGCCCTGTCCGACCGCACGAAGCAGCCGTAGAGCTGGCCGGCCGAGTTCCAGTCGGACGCGTAGCATCCGGCGCCCGTGATCAGGCGAAAGTCCTCTACACGGTTGCCGTGCGGATGGTGCTCAGCGTCGGTGTGCAATGCTTTTCTCCGGGGCGGGGTCGCGGGGCGATGGTAACAGGGGCTACGCGCGCGGCCTGCGGAGTACCCGCCGTTTTTGCCCACGCGGGGACTTCTGTTAAGCTTGCCGCCTCCCCCCGTCCGGCAACGCACGACTCTCATGGTCAGAGACTTTTCCCGTCTATCGGAAACGCTGCGGCGCGTATCGAGCAGCCGCCGCGTGCGCGGCGCTGCGGCTGCGGCCGTCCTGTCCTTCGCCGGCGTGCTCACGGCCTTCGGCATCGCACCGAGCACCGTCGCAGAGCCGCCTCCCGTCGTCTCCACAGTGGTCGAGAACGTCGCGCTGGCGCCGGTCGTGGCCGCGAGCAGCGAAGAGGACACCTACTGGCGCGAAGAGCGCATCCAGGGCGGCGACACGATGGCGAGGCTGCTCGCGCGCCTGCGCATCGAAGATCCGCACGCGGTGAAGTTCCTTCGCGACAGCCGGCAGGCGCAAGGGCTGCGCAGGCTCATCCCGGGAAAAATGGTGCGCGCGCGCACCGGTGAAGACGGCCGGCTCCTCGAGCTGCGTTATACGACCGGCGTCATGATGCTCACCGTCAAGCCGCACGGCGGCGATTTCCGTGTCGCCGAGGAAGTCGCGCCGCTCGAGCGGCGCATCCTGATGCGGGCCGCGGACATCAGGACCTCGCTCTTCGCCGCGATCGACGCGGCCGCGCTCGACGATTCGATCGCCGCGCAGCTCGCCGATATCTTTTCGACCGACATCGATTTCCACCAGGACGTGCGCCGCGGCGATCGATTCACCGTCATCTACGAGATGTATTTCGCCGACGGCGAGCCGGTCCAGTCCGGCCACGTGCTCGCCGCCGAGTTCGTCAACGCAGGCAACGCCCGCCAGGCGGTGTGGTTCCGCCACGCCGATGGCCGCGGCGACTACTACGCGCCGGACGGGCGTGCGATCAGGAAAGCGTTCCTGCGCTCCCCGCTCGAATACTCGCGCATCAGCTCGGGTTTCATGGAGCTGCGCTTCCATCCGATCCTCGAGCGCTGGCGCGCGCACCGCGGTATCGACTACGCCGCCGTTGCCGGCACCGGCGTCAAGGCGAGCGCCGACGGGATCGTCGAAACCGCCGCGCACGACAGCGGCTACGGTAATTTCATCGTGCTTCGCCACGAGCAGAAATACACGACGCTCTACGGCCACCTCTCAGGCTTCGCGCGCGGCGTGAGCCGCGGCGCCCGTGTCGCGCAAGGCCAGGTGATCGGCTACGTCGGCGCGACGGGCCTCGCGACCGGGCCGCACCTGCACTACGAATTCCGCGTCAACGACGTGCACCAGGACCCGCTCACCATCGCGGCGGACCCTGCGCCCCCGATCACGGCCGAGCTGCGCGCGAAGTTCGACGTCGCCGCGCGCCCGATGCTCGAGCGGCTCGCGCTGCTACGCGGCACCAAGCTCGCGCGGCTCAACTGAGGCGCATGCGCACACCCGGCATCGCGCTGCTCGCCGCCGCGCTGCTGCCGCTGTGCGCTGCCGCCCAGCAATACCCCGGCAAAGTCGTGAGGCTCGTCACCGGTTCCCAGCCGGCAGGCGGCACCGATCTCACCGCGCGCGCCCTGCAGCAGCGGCTCGTGCCGGCACTCGGCGTCCAGGTGATCGTCGACAACCGCCAGGGGGTGGCGGGCATGGTCGCGAACGAATACACCGCGAAAGCCGCGCCTGACGGTTATACGATCCTGCTCCAGCCCGGCTCGTTCGTCACCGTCAGCACCCAGCTCAACGCGAGCCCGCCGTGGGACCCGCTGAAGCACCTTGCACCGGTGATCCAGGTGAGCACCTACGACCTGGTGCTCGTCGCGCATCCTTCGGTGCCCGCAGCGAACGTGAAGCAGCTCGTCGCGGTTGCGCGCACCAAACCCGGCGCGATCTCGTTCGCGTCCTCCGGTGTCGGCAGCAACTTCCATCTCGCGGGAGAGCTCCTGAAGCTCGAAGCGAAAGTGAACCTGCTGCACGTCGCCTACCGCGGCAGCCCGCCGGCGGTGCTCGACCTGCTCGCGGGACGCGTCGACACCATGTTCGTGCACGTGCCGACGGTGCAGGAATACATCAGGTCCGGGCGCCTGCGCGCCATCGCGATGACCGGCACCAAGCGCAACGCGCTGCTGCCGAACGTGCCGACGATCGCGGAGTCGGGACTGAAAGCCTACGAGATCAGCGGCATCGAAGGCATCTTCGCACCCGCGGGAACGCCGCACGCGATCGTCGCGAAGCTCAACACGACGATCGGCTCGGTGCTCGCCACGCCCGAGATGAAAGCGGTCTGGGCCGCGAAAGCGATCGAGTACGTGCCGAACACGCCCGAGCAGTTCGCGGCGAAGATCAGGGAAGATTTCGACAGGACCGCGGCGCTCATCAAGGCCGCGGACATCAAGCCGGACCGATAGAGGGAGCACGCATGGCACAGAAGAAGAAAGAGATGTCGCAGCCCAAGGACTACAAGCTCATCGTCGAGAAGGACGTGAAGATCCCGATGCGCGACGGGTCGCTGCTCTTCGCGGACGTGCTCCGCCCCGACGGCGGCGACGAGCGCTTCCCCGCGATCATGAATCTCGGCCCGTACCAGAAGGACAAGGTGTGGATACCGCCCGACGATCTCGAGGAAGACGCCAACGAATACATGAACTGGGAGACCGCGAACCCGCTGTGGTGGTGTCCTCGCGGCTACGCGCTGGTGCGGGTCGACACGCGAGGCACGGGTAAATCGCCGGGAAAGTCGGAGCCGAGCTCGTACCAGGAAGGTCTCGATTCCTACGACGTCGTCGAATGGATCGCGAAGCAGCCGTGGTGCTCGGGCAACGTCGGCACGCTCGGCATCTCGTATCACGCGGCTTTCCAGTACCGCCTCGCCAACCTCCAGCCGCCGTCGCTGAAAGCGATCATGCCGTGGGAAGGACGCGCCGACCAGTATCGAGACCAGGCCTATCACGGCGGCATCTTCGCGATGGGTTTCATCGCGCAGTGGGCGAACAGCACGGCCGCGCACAACCTGCTCGGACGCCCGCGCAGCTACAACCCGGATGCGTTCAACAACAACATCCTGTGGGAGTACATGCGCAAGGACCTCGACTCCGAGGAGTGGCGCAAGAACAGCGCGCAATGGGACAAGATCACGGTGCCGATCTACAGCGTCGGCAACTGGGGCGGCTTCTCGATGCACCTGCGCGGCAATACCGAGGCGTTCATGCGCGCGGCGTCGAAGAACAAGAAGCTGCGTATCCACACCGGCAGCCACTTCCATCCGTTCCACGCCGAGGAAGCGCGCATCGACCAACTGCGCTGGTTCGATCACTGGCTGAAGGGGCTCGACACCGGGATCATGGACGAGCCGCCGGTCAAGCTCGAGATCCGCACCGGCGGCGAGACCAAGCCTTATGCGTTCCGCACCGAGAACGAATGGCCGATCGCGCGCACGCAGTGGACCAAGCTGTACTTGCGCATCGATCGCGATACACCGAACAAGACCGAGACCGCTGAAGGCGCGCTCGTTCCCAAGGTTGCGAGCACCGAAAAGAAGGTGAGCTACACCGCGGGCCCTGGCCACTACCGCCCTGTGTCAGGACGCTCCGGCGTGTCTTTCGAGACCCCGCCGATGGAAGCCGACACCGAAGTCACCGGGCCGCTCGTGCTCAACCTGTGGGTGTCGAGCACGTCCGAAGACATGGACATCTACGCGACCATCCGCAACATCGGCCCGGACGGCAAGGACGTATGCGAAGTCGGCCAGCGCGGCGAGCCGGTCGCATGCGTCACCAAAGGCTGGCTGCGCGCGTCGCACCGCAAGCTCGACAAGGACCTCTCGCTGCCTTACCGGCCGTACCACGCGCACGACGAGCGCTGGTGGCTGAAACCGGACGAGGTCGTCGAGTGCCAGGTCGAAATCTGGCCGACCAGCATGGTCTTCAAGAAAGGCCACAAGCTGCGCCTCGACGTGACGCCTCGTGACGGCGCGGCGAGCGGGCACTTCACGCATTACAACGCGGACTACAACGCCGGCGCGATGAACAGCCTCTACTCCGGGGGCGACAAGCTCTCGTGGCTGATGCTGCCGGTGATCCCGCCGAAGTGACCACGTCTGGCAAACGCGGTCATGGCGAGGAGCGCAGCGACGACGCCATCTCGAGGCGCTCGCCGCCGCGCAGCACCGTAACGACGATAAGACGATGGCTGTGCGTCGGCGGGCTTGCTGCCGCAAGCAGCTTCGCGCCGCCCGCGTCAGCACAGGCAACTGCCGCGCAGGGCTATCCGTCGAAAGCGATACGCCTCGTGATCACCTACCCGGCCGGCGGCGGCTCGGATTTCACCGCGCGCCCGCTCGCGCAGAAGCTCTCGGAGAGCTGGGGCCAGCCGGTCGTCGTGGAAAGCCGGCCCGGCGGCAGCGCGATGATCGGCACCGACTTCGTGGTGAGGAGCGCGCCGGACGGATACACCCTCCTCCTGAGCGCTTCGAGCGAAGTGTCGATGAACGTGGTGCTGTTCAGGCAGATGCCGTACGACCCGGTGCGCGACCTGCAGCCGCTCACGCTCGTCGGCAGGACGCCGCCGGTGCTGCTCGCGCATCCGTCGCTGCCGGTGAGATCGGTGAAGGAGCTCGTCGCACTCGCGCGCGCGAAACCCGGCGCGCTCAACTATGCGTCTATCGGCGCGGGGACGCCGCAGCATTTTGCCGGCGAGCTCCTGAAGACGACGTTCGGCATCGAGATGACGCACGTTCCCTACAAAGGCGCGGCGCCCGCGCTGATCGACTTGATCGGCGGTCACGTGCCGCTCGGCCTCACCGCGCCGACCACGGCGATTCCTCATGTCAAAGCCGGAAGGCTGCGCGCGCTCGCAGTCACTTCGGCTCAGCGCTCGGGCGCGATGCCCGAGGTGCCGACCGTCGCGGAGTCCGGCGCGCCGGGTTTCGACATCGTGCAGTGGTATGCCATATGGCTGCCCGCGAAAACGCCCGCCGAGATCGCGGGCAAGCTCCACACCGAGATCGTGCGCATCATCCACACCCCGGAGTACAGGAAGCGCCAGCTCGAAGTCGCGACCGACGTCGTCGGCTCGACACCGGAAGCGCTCGCGGCGCTGCAGAAAAGCGATATCGCGAAATACCGCAGGATCGCCGCGGCCGCGGGGATCGCGCCGGAGTAGCTGGCATACGCGCGGTGCAGCACCCGCGTGGGGTGCCGCCGAGCGGCGCGCGAGCTCAGCCCTCCGTCCTGATCCCCGCCTTCCTGATCACCGCCGCCCACTTTGCAATTTCGGCCTTGAAGTACTCCGCGAACTGCTGGGGCGTGCTCGCGACGACTTCCGCGGCTTCGTTGGTGAGCCGGTCGCTGACGTCTTTCGATCTCAACGCCTTGACTGCCGTGGCGTGCAGTGTGTTCACGATCGCCGGCGAGGTCGCGGCCGGCACGAACATGCCGTACCAGCCGGTGACCACGTAGCCGGGGACGGCCGACTCGGACACGGTGGGCAGCGCCGGGACTGCCGCTGAGCGCTTCTGGCTCGTGACCGCGAGCGCGCGCAGCTTGCCGGCCTTGATGTGAGGCGCGGCGGCGAGGAAGTTGTTGAGGAACACCTGCACGTTGCCCGAGATGAGGTCGGTCATCGCCTGTCCCGCGCCTTTGTACGGCACGTGGACCATGTCGATGCCGCTCATGTTCTTCAGGAGCTCCATGCCCAGATGCGGGCCGCTGCCGTTTCCCGACGACGCATAGCTCAGTTGCCCCGCCCGCGATTTCGCGAGCGTGATGAACTCACGCGGCGTTTTGGACGGCAGCGACGGATGGACCGTGAGCACGAACGGATATTCCGCCAGCAGCGACACCGGCAGGAGGTCGGCGTTCTTGTACGGGAGCTTCGGGTACAGGGTCGCGTTGATCGCCTGGGACGCGATCGTGATCATCACCGTGTAGCCATCCGGCGCGGCTTTCGCGGCCGCGTCGGCGCCGATGATGCCGTTCGCGCCGGCGCGATTGTCGACGAGCACCGCCTGCCCGAGGACCTCCGTGAATTTCTGCGCAACGGTGCGCGCGACGACGTCGGTACCGCCGCCCGGCGGCCACGGCACGACGATGCGTATGGGCTTCGCGGGGTAGGTTTGCGCGGATGCGATGTTCGTGACAGCGAACAGCACGACGGCCAGCATCGACGCGGCGAACCGCAAGATGTCATTGCGAGGAGCGGCGCGACGAAGCAATCCCGGAGCGTCCGATCGCTTTTCGTGCGGCACGAGA
>JAQGNC010000376.1 GCA_028292065.1 Betaproteobacteria bacterium | reverse complement strand
TCGCTGCCCTTACCGGCGCGCTTCCCACATGGCTCACCGCAACCGGCGCCATCCTGTTTTCAATTTCCGGCGCGACCTTGATCGCCGTTCGGCCGGCAGACAAGGCCGCTCAAAACGAGGCGGATGTTCGCAAATATCAAGCGCTGCTCGCAAGGTCTGAGAGGATGACTGCGGCCGACCTCGCGCAGGCACTGGAGGAAACGCGCCAGGGCGACGCTCCGGAGGTCGAACCCTTACGAGATGTCGCCTATAACGACATCGCTATCGAGCTGGGCCGTCCGGACGCCGTAGTCCCGCTGACGCCCGCTCAACGCCTCCTCGCAGCAATGGCTTGAGGGTGCCCCTCTCATTTCGCCGCCAGAACCCGCTTCCGCGGGTTTTTGCTTTCAGGGTGGCGACCTCGTTACGATCGACCGCTGCTGTTGCATTGCAAAGCGAGACACCCCCTCCTGTCAGCGCCTTTACAAGGCCGGTTTTTAGTGCTTCCATTCAACGCATAACCGGCACGTCAGAGTGTCCCACGCCTCTGGCGCCAAGCCGCTTCACCGTGCAAGCCAGGTCCCGGAGGATTCCCATGTCGTCGAGCATCGAATCAGTCCTGCAGGAAAACAGGGTGTTCGCACCTGCACCCGAGTTCGTCCGGCAGGCGAACATTCCCGGCATGGACGCTTACCGGAAGCTGTGCGACGAGGCCGGGCGCGACTTCGAAGGTTTCTGGGGGCGGCTCGCGCGCGAGGAGCTCCTCTGGCACAAGCCTTTCACCCGGGTGCTGAACGATTCGCAGGCGCCTTTCTACAAGTGGTTCGAAGACGGCGAGCTCAACGCGTCCTACAACTGCCTCGACCGGCACCTCGAAACGCAGCCCGATAAAACCGCGATCGCTTTCGAAGCCGACGACGGGACGCTGACGCAGGTCAGTTACAGGGAGCTGCACCGGCGCGTGTGCATGCTCGCGAACGGGCTCAAGTCGCTCGGCATCGGCAAGGGCGATCGAGTGCTCATCTACATGCCGATGTCGATCGAAGCGGTCGCCGCGATGCAGGCGTGCGCCCGTATCGGCGCGGTGCACTCGGTGGTGTTCGGCGGATTTTCCGCGAAGAGTATCCACGAGCGGATCATCGACGCGGGCGCGGTCGCCGTGCTCACCGCCGACGAGCAGATGCGCGGCGGCCGCACGATTGCGCTCAAGGCCGCAGTCGACGAAGCGCTGGGCATGGGCGGGTGCGAAAGCATCCGCAAAGTCGTCGTGTACCAGCGCACCGCAGGCATGGTCGCCTGGGACGACAGTCGCGACATCTGGCTGCACGACCTCGTCGAAGGCCAGTCCGAGACGTGCGAGCCCGAATGGGTCGGCGCCGAGCATCCGCTGTTCATTCTCTATACGTCGGGCTCGACCGGGAAACCCAAAGGCATCCAGCACTCCACCGGCGGTTATCTCCTGTGGTGCATCCTCACCATGAAGTGGACGTTCGACTACAAGCCGTCGGACGTCTTCTGGTGCACCGCCGACGTGGGCTGGGTCACCGGCCACTCGTACGTCGTGTACGGGCCGCTCGCGTGCGGCGCGACCGAAGTCGTCTTCGAAGGCGTCCCGACCTACCCTGACGCGGGGCGCTTCTGGCGCATGATCCAGGATCACCGGGTGTCGGTCTTCTATACCGCGCCGACCGCGATCCGCTCGCTCATCAAAGCCGGCGGCGACCTGCCCAGGCAATACGACCTGTCGAGCCTGCGCATCCTCGGCACGGTCGGCGAGCCGATCAACCCCGAAGCGTGGATGTGGTACCACGAGACCGTCGGCGGCGGCCGCTGCCCGATTGTCGACACGTGGTGGCAGACCGAGACCGGCGGCCACATGATCACGCCGCTACCCGGCGCGACGCCGACCAAACCCGGATCGGCCACGTTTCCCCTGCCCGGCATCTTCGCCGACATCGTCGACGAGACCGGTGAATCGGTCGGCCGCGGCAAAGGCGGCATTCTGGTGATCAAGAAGCCGTGGCCCGGGATGCTGCGCACGATCTGGGGCGACCCCGAGCGCTACACCAAGACCTATTTCCCCGCCGACTACCAGGGTCGCTATTACCTGGCGGGCGACGGCGCCACTTACGACGAAGACGGCTACATCCGCATCATGGGGCGCATCGACGACGTGCTGAACGTCGCCGGCCATCGTCTGGGCACGATGGAGATCGAGTCGGCGCTCGTCGCCAATATCCAGGTCGCCGAAGCGGCGGTGGTCGGACGCCCCGACGACGTGACCGGAGAGGCGATCGTCGCTTTCGTCGTGCTCAAGCAGGCGCGGCCGGAAGGCGCCGAGGGCGCGCGCATCATCAAGGAGCTGCAGGACTGGGTCGCGAAAGAGATCGGCCCGATCGCCAAGCCGCGCGACATCCGCTTCGGCGACAACCTGCCGAAAACGCGCTCGGGCAAGATCATGCGGCGCCTGCTGCGCTCCATCGCCAAAGGCGAGACGATCGCACAGGACGTGTCGACGCTGGAGAACCCGGCGATCCTCGAGCAGCTCGGAAACGTGAAGGCGTAACGGGTCAGGGGCGAGTGCTGATCGCCGAGGCCGCCGCGATGCACGCTGCTTTTCCGCCTCCCGCCTCCCTCCTCCCGCCTCACTGCACCCGGTGCTCCTGATGGGCGGTCTCACCGGACAGCGCCTGATCGCCCTCTTCCTGCTCGGCTGTCTGCTGCTCAACTACCCGCTGTTCTCGCTCTTCGCGGGTCCGGGGGAGGTATTCGGCATCCCCCTTCTTTACGCCTACGTGTTCGTGGTGTGGGCGCTCCTCATCGCGCTGATGGCGTTCGTCGTCGAACGCCGCAGCGACTAGCGCGGTGCTCACCGCCGGCGTCATAGTCCTCGCGTCGTTCGCCTATGTCGGGCTGCTTTTCGCGATCGCGTATTACGGCGACAAGCGCGCCGACGCCGGGCGCAGCATCATCGCGAATCCCTACATCTACGCGCTTTCACTCGCGGTCTACTGCACATCGTGGACGTTCTACGGGAGCGTAGGCCGCGCGGCGACGAGCGGCATCGGCTTCCTGCCGATCTATCTCGGGCCGACCCTGATGGCGGCACTGTGGTGGTACGTGCTGCTGAAGATCGTGCGGATCAGCAAGGCCAACCGCATCACCTCGATCGCCGATTTCATCGGATCGCGTTACGGCAAGAGCCATCTGCTCGGCGGGATGGTGACGGTCATCGCGGTGGTCGGCGTGGTGCCGTACATCGCGCTGCAACTGAAGGCGATCTCGACCAGCTTCACCGTGCTCCTGCAATACCCCGACATGGCGACGCCGTATTACGACAGCGCACCGCTCTTCCTCGGCGACAACACCTTTTACATCGCGATGCTGCTCGCCGCCTTCACGATCCTCTTCGGCACGCGCCACCTCGACGCGACCGAGCGCCACGAAGGTCTCGTCGCCGCGATCGCTTTCGAATCGGTCGTGAAGCTCGTCGCGTTCATCGCGGTCGGCCTCTTCGTGACCTTCGGCATGTACGGCGGCTTCGCCGACATCTTCCAGCGCGCGGCAGCGGTGCCGGACCTGAGAGGCCTGCTCACGCTCGGCGGCGCCGCCGGCGACTACACGACGTGGGCGTCGCTCACTTTCGTATCGATGCTCGCGGTCCTGTTCCTGCCGCGCCAGTTCCAGGTCGCCGTGGTGGAGAACGTCGATGCGCGCCATCTATCGAAGGCGGCGTGGCTCTTCCCGCTCTACCTGCTCGCGATCAACGTCTTCGTGCTGCCGATCACGCTCGGCGGTCTGCTGCATTTTCAATCCGCCGCCGACGCCGACATGTTCGTGCTGTCGCTGCCGCTGTCGCAAGGGCGCGTATCCCTCGCGCTGCTCGCGTTCATCGGCGGGCTGTCCGCGGCGACCGGCATGGTCATCGTGGAGACGATCGCGCTCTCGACGATGGTCTGCAACGACCTGCTGATGCCGGTCCTGCTGCGGATGAAATCGCTGCGCCTCATCGAGCGGCGCGACCTCTCGGGTCTGCTGCTCGCCATCCGCCGCGGCGCGATCATCGGCATCCTGGTGCTCGGCTATCTCTACTACTACCTCGCGGGAGAAGCCTACGCCCTGGTGTCGATCGGGCTGATCTCGTTCTGCGCGGTCGCGCAGTTCGCGCCGGCCATCATCGGCGGCATCTACTGGAAAGGCGCGACGCGGCTCGGCGCGACGTGCGGGCTCGCGGCCGGGTTTCTCATGTGGGTCTATACCCTGCTGCTGCCGTCGTTCGCGAAATCGGGATGGCTGCCGATCGTGTTCCTGTCCGAAGGCATGCTGGGCATCGACCTACTGCGCCCGCAGCAGCTCTTCGGGCTGACCGGCCTCGACGAGATCACCCACTGCGTGTTCTGGAGCCTGCTCGCCAACATCGGCTGCTACGTCGGACTTTCGCTCGTGCGGCGTCCCGGCGCGGCCGAGCACAGCCAGGCCACCCTCTTCGTCGACAAGCAGCCGAGCGCGGCAGGGTCGCGCTTCTGGCGCGGCAAAGCGTCGGCGCGCGAGCTCGCGGGGCTGCTGGGGCGCTTCCTCGGCCCCGAGCGCGCCCAGGAAGCGCTCGCCGCGTACTCGGCCGGGAGCGGAAAGCCCCATGGGGACGGCGTCACCGCGGACGCCGCGCTCGTCCATCACGTCGAGTCGCTCCTCGCCGGCGCGATCGGCAGTGCCTCGGCGCGGGTGATGGTCGCCTCGGTCGTCGAAGAAGAGCCGTTGAGAGTGCACGAAGTGCTCGAGATCATCGACGAAGCGTCGCAGGTCCTCGCCTACAGCCGCCAGATCGAGCAGAAGTCGCTCGAGCTCGAGCGCGCCAGCACCGAGCTGCGCCAGGCCAATGCGCGCTTGAAAGAGCTCGATCGCCTGAAGGACGATTTCGTCTCGACCGTCTCGCACGAGCTCCGGACCCCGCTCACGTCGATACGCGCGTTCTCCGAGATCCTCAACGACAACCCGCAGCTCGACACGCCCGAGCGCAAGCGCTTCCTCGGCATCATCATCAAGGAGTCGGAGCGCCTCACGCGGCTCATCAACCAGATCCTCGACCTGTCGAGGATCGAGTCGGGCCGCGCCGAGTGGCAGCTCTCCGACGTCGACTTGAAGGACACGATAGAAAACGCGATCGCCGCGACGAGCCAGCTTTTCACCGATAAAAACGTCGGCCTGCAGGCGCACCTGCCGCCAAATGTTCCGACCGTCACCGCCGATGCGGACCGCGTGCTGCAGGTGCTGATCAACCTCCTGTCGAACGCAGTGAAGTTCTGCGCGCGCGGTGCCGGCCGGGTGGAAGTGAGGCTCGTGAACGAGCCCAACCAGCTGCGAGTGGAAGTCAGTGACAACGGCCCCGGCATCAGCAAGAGCGATCAGCCGATTATCTTCGAGAGATTCCGCCAGGGGCGCGACACGCTGACCGACAAAGCCGAAGGGACCGGGCTGGGACTCGCCATCAGCCGCCAGATCATCGCGCACTTCGGCGGCACGCTGTGGGTGGAGAGCGAGCTCGACTGCGGCGCGACCTTCGCGTTCGTCCTGCCGGTGACCGCTCGCATCGAAACGGCCGCGGCCCGCGCAATCGCGGCGCCGGCGTGACCGGCCTTTACTGCGCGGCGTAATCGATCATGTAACCGCGGCCGTAGAGGGTGCGCACCGCGACGCCGGTCCCGGCGATCTTCTTGCGCAGCCGGTGGACGTAGACCTCGATCGTGTTGTGGTTCACATCGTGGTCATAGTTGTAGAGCTGCTCGACGAGCTGGTCCTTGCTCACGACGCGTCCGAAGCGCTGCAGCAGCACTTCGAGCACGCCGGTCTCGTGCAGCGATAACGGGAGGGTCCGTCCGTTCAGAGAGGCGGTGCGGCCGACCGTGTCGAAGCTCAAGTCGCCGTAGCTCACGACCGGCGCCCCGCCCTGCCCACGCCGCAGCAGCGCGCGCACCCGCGCCTGGAGCTCGTTCACGCTGAAAGGCTTGGCGAGGTAATCGTCCGCGCCCAGATCGAGGCCCATGACCTTGTCCTCGGCTTTTTCGCGCGCGGAGAGGATGAGCACGGGGATCGCGCCGCTGCGCCGGCGCAGGCGCCGCAGGACCTCGAAGCCGTCGAGCTTGGGCAGCCCGAGATCGAGGATGCAAAGCCCGAAACCCTGGTTCTTGAGCGCCTCGTCGGCCGCAGCGCCGTCGCCGACCGAGTCGACGGCATAACCGACCAGCGTCAGCGCGAACTGAAGAGCTTCCGCAATCGAGGAATCGTCTTCGGCGATCAGTATTCTCACGCCACCTCCGACCGGCGCAGCGCATCGCCTGCGCGAACCCGCGACGTGCTTACGCTCTTAT
>JAQGNC010000347.1 GCA_028292065.1 Betaproteobacteria bacterium | reverse complement strand
TCACGCATTCGACGCCGAGCGCGGTATAACGCTCGACCGAATCGTGCGGCTCGATCGTCGTGATCACCCGCCGCACCCGCGCCATCACATCGGCGAAGTCGAATTCGGCGTGCGCGGCACGGATGCCGAAATCTTTGCTGCGCGCGATCTGCGAGAGCAAGGACGCGCTGCGTATCATCGCTTTCGACGGCACGCACCCGGTATTGAGGCAGTCGCCGCCCATGCGGTCGTGTTCGACCAGCGTCACCTTCGCCTTGACCGCCGCGGCGATATACGCCGACACGAGCCCCGCGGAACCGGCGCCGATCACCACGACATTCCGGTCGAAGCGCCGCGGCTTCTTCCACGGCGCGTAGACCTTGCGTGCCTTCACCGCTGCCAGCACGTTTTTAGCGGCCAGCGGGAAAAGGCCGAGCAGCGCGAGCGCGAGCCCGAGCTGCCAGGTGAACGCGAACTGCCCGAGCTGAGTGCCTGCGTAGACGAAGACGAGCGTCCCGGGGAGCATCCCGACCTGGCTCACCCCGTAGAAGGTCCTGGTCGGAATCGGGGTGAGTCCCATCGCGAGATTGATCGCAAAAAACGGGAAGACCGGCACGAGGCGCAGCGCGAAGAGATAGAACGCGCCGTCCTTCGCCACGCCCGCGTCGATCGCTTGAAGCTTCCCGCCCAATCGCGCGCGGACCCAGTCGCGCAGCAGGAAACGCGACGTGAGGAACGCAAGGGTCGCTCCGATCGACGACGCGAAAGACACGATCAGCGTGCCCCACCCGAGCCCGAAGAGCGCGCCTGCGATCAACGTCATGACGGCGGCGCCGGGCAGGGACAGGCCGGTGACCGCGACGTAGCCGACGAAAAACAGCGCAGCCGCGGTGAGCGGGCGTTCATGCACGACAGCCTCGATGGCCGCGCGGTGCGCCTTGAACGCATCGACCGAGAGATACGAGTGCAGATCGAATGCGAAAAACGCGGCGACCCCGCCGGCGACGATCACGGCGACGATGAGCTTCTTATTCACGGCGAGCTCCGCCTCCGGCGTGACCCCGCGTGTGCGAGCCCTGCTGCGGCGATCCGTTGATCCGGCGCATCAGGCGAGCGCCCCTCCGCAGCTCGAACCCTGCCCCGCGGTGCAGCCATAGCAATGGTCTTTCACCACGATGGGATTGCCCGTGAGGTCGGAGTCGATGAGATCGCGGATATGGATTTTCGCGCGTCCCTGCGCTTTTAGCGGCAGTCCGAGCATCTGGTTGAAATCGCAGTCGTAGACGTAACCCTGCCAGTCGACCGAGACGAGCGAGCGGCACATCACGTTGTCGAGGTTGGCGCGCTGGTAAGCGCTTTTGAGTAGCGCCAGATACGCTTCGAAGCAGCCTTTCGAGACCAGCGTGCTGCCGAAGCGCTGTATCGGCATGTTGGTGAGCACGTAGAGCTCGTTGAAGCGGATGCCGTAACGCTCGGCCAGGTGTTTGCGGTAGTCGCCCTCGAGCCCTGCCTGTGCGGGCGGAAGCACCGCGCCCTGCGGGTTGTAGACGAGGTTGAGCGTCCGGCCGGAGCCGGGCTGGCCGTAGCCGCGCGCATTAAGCTCGCGCAGGCCGCGGATGCTGGCATCGAATACCCCTTTGCCGCGCTGGCGATCGACGTTGTCTTCGAGATAGCACGGCATCGAGGCGACGACCTCGACCTCGTGCCGCGCGAGGAAATCGGCGAGATCCTCCTGGCCGGGTTGCTCGAGTATCGTGAGGTTGCAGCGGTCCATCACGCGTACGCCGAGGCGTCCGGCGTGTTGCACCAGCTCCCGGAAATGCGGATTGAGCTCCGGCGCGCCGCCGGTGATGTCGAGGCTGCGCACGCCCGAGGCTTCGAGATACGCGAGCACCTCTGCGACCGTTTCGCGCGTCATCTCCTCGGTCCGGCTCGGGCCTGCGTTGACGTGGCAATGCACGCAGGTCTGGTTGCACCGGTAGCCGACGTTCACTTGCAGCGTTTCGAGGCGCCGGCGCGCGATGGCGGGAAAATCGGTGACCTCGATCAGCGGCAAGGTGGGGTGCATCGTGGTTCCTTCAGGTTCGGCGGGCGAATGGTGTGGGGCGGGAAGATTTTTGACAAGCTGAAAGGCGGGATGTCGTAGGGTCGAGGCGTGGGTCGGCCTTTAATCAAACCGGGGACAGACCCCCTTTAAAAGAAAAACCGGGGTCTGTCCCCAAACCCGCGGTCTGTCCACTGTGCAGGTTGACCGCAAACCACTGATTGCGCTACTATTTTGGTTTCGTCAGGTGTCACCGAATGCCCACGCCCGGCACGAGCCAGGACCAACCCAGTTTCGAATCGGCGCTTGCGGAGCTCGAGAAGATCGTAGCCGGCATGGAGGCGGGGCAAATGCCGCTGGAGCAGTCGCTCGCCGCCTACAAGCGCGGCGCCGAGCTGCTCAAATTCTGCCAGGCTGCGCTCCAGGACGCGCAGCAGCAGGTCAAAATCCTCGAAGACGACGTGCTGAAGAACTTCGGGGCGACCGAGCAGTAAATGAACCCCGCTGATTTCCAGAGCTGGGCCGCGGCCCGGCAAACCCGTATTGAAACGCTGCTCGACAAGGTGCTTCCCGCGCCCAGGCTCGTGCCCGAGCGCCTGCACGCGGCGATGCGCTACGCGGTGCTCGGACGCGGCAAGCGCGTGCGCCCGCTGCTCGCTTTTGCAGGCGGGGAGCTCTCCGGCGCCGACATCGAGCGCGTCGCCCTCGCCGGCGCGGCCGTCGAGTTGATCCACGCCTACTCGCTCGTCCACGACGATCTGCCGTGCATGGACGACGACGTGTTACGGCGCGGCAAGCCGACCGTCCACGTCGAGTACGACGAGCCGACCGCGCTCCTGGTCGGCGATGCGCTCCAGAGCCTCGCCTTCCAGCTGCTGGGCGAATACCGCCTCACCGAGCACACCGACGACCAGCTCCAGATGGTGAAGCTGCTTGCCGCCGCATCGGGCTCGCGCGGGATGGCGGGCGGCCAGGCGATCGACCTCGAGTCGGTCGGCAAGAAGCTGTCGGTTCCCGAGCTCGAGCTCATGCACATCCACAAGACCGGCGCGCTCATACGCGCGTCGGCACTCCTCGGCGCGCACTGCGGCCACGGCCTCGCCGACGCCGAGCTCGCGCAGCTCGATAGTTTCGCCAAGCTCATCGGTCTCGCTTTCCAGGTCGTCGACGACGTGCTCGACGCCGAATCTCCCACGGCCACGCTCGGGAAGACCGCGGGCAAGGACGCAGAGCGTGACAAGCCGACGTATGTGAGCGTGCTCGGTGTCGCCGAGTCCAAAGCTTTCGCCGAGCAGCTGCGCCAGGACGCGCTGCGCGCGCTGGATACCTTCGGGACACGTGCGTTGAGGCTGCGCGAGCTCGCGGATTTCATCGTGCTGCGCAAGTTCTAAAACAGCAAGCCCACAACAAGACGCGCTGACGCGATGTACGAACTCCTCGACACGATCAACTATCCGCACGAGCTGCGCCAGCTCGAGAAAAGCCAATTGCGCCGCCTCGCCGACGAGCTGCGCCAGTTCCTGCTCGAGTCGGTCAGCCACACCGGCGGGCACCTTTCATCGAACCTCGGCACCGTCGAGCTCACGATCGCGTTGCACTACGTCTTCGATACGCCCAACGATCGCATCGTGTGGGACGTCGGCCACCAGACTTACGGGCACAAGGTGCTCACCGGCCGCCGCAAGGGCATGGACAAGCTGCGCATGTGGGGCGGGATCTCGGGGTTTCCGCGCCGCGACGAAAGCGAGTACGACACTTTCGGCACCGCGCATTCGAGCACGTCGATCAGCGCCGCGCTCGGGATGGCGGTGGGCTCCAGGCTCAAAGGCGAGAAGCGCCGCGCGGTCGCGGTGATCGGCGACGGCGCGATGACCGCAGGCATGGCGTTCGAGGCGCTCAATAACGCGGGGGACATGGATCTCGATCTGCTCGTCGTCCTCAACGACAACGACATGTCGATCTCGCCTCCGGTCGGCGCGCTCAACAAGTATCTGGCGCGGCTCATGTCCGGCCGCGTCTACACGACGGCCCTCGGTCTCGGCGAGCGCGTGCTCGGCCAGATCGCGAGACGCGCCGAAGAGCACGTGAAAGGCATGGTCACGCCGGGCACGATGTTCGAGGAGTTCGGCTTCAACTACATCGGCCCGATCGACGGCCACGACCTCGACGCGCTGATTCCCACGCTGAGCAACATCAGGCAGCTACGCGGCCCGCAGTTCCTGCACGTGGTCACCCGGAAAGGGCAGGGCTACAAGCTCGCCGAAGCCGACCCGGTGCTCTACCACGGGGTGTCGAAGTTCGATCACGCGAACGGCATCGTCGGCGGCAAGTCGGGCGGCAAGCAGAGCTACACCCAGATCTTCGGCGACTGGATCTGCGACATGGCCGAAGCCGATCCGCGACTCGTCGGCATCACGCCCGCGATGCGCGAAGGCTCGGGGCTCGTCAAATTCGCCGAGCGCTTTCCCGACCGTTACTTCGATGTCGGCATCGCCGAGCAGCACGCGCTCACTTTCGCCGCGGGAATCGCGTGCGAAGGCGGCAAACCGGTGGTCGCGATCTACTCGACTTTTCTCCAGCGCGCTTTCGACCAGCTCATCCACGACGTCCAGATACAGGGCCTGCCGATGGTGCTCGCGATCGACCGTGCGGGCCTCGTCGGCGCCGACGGCTCCACGCACAACGGCAGCTTCGACCTGACCTATCTGCGGTGCCTGCCGAACATGACCGTGATGACCCCGTCGGACGAGAACGAGTGCCGCCAGATGCTGTACACCGCGTTCCGGATGGACACGCCCGCGGCGGTCCGCTATCCGCGCGGCACCGGGTCCGGCGTCCCCATCCAGCGCGAGATGACAGTGCTGCCGATCGGGAAAGGCGAAATCAGGCGTGAAGGCGCTGCCGACGCGCCGCAAAAAATCGCGATCCTCGCGTTCGGCTCGATGGTGCAGCCGAGCCTCAAAGCCGCCGACGTGCTCGACGCGACGGTCGCGAACATGCGCTTCGTCAAACCGCTCGACGACGCGCTCGTCGTCGATCTCGCCGGCCGCCACGACCTGCTGGTGACGGTCGAGGAGAACGTCGTCGCCGGCGGTGCGGGAAGCGCCGTGCTCGAAGCGCTCGAGCGCCACCGTGTCAAAGTCCCGGTGCTGCAGCTCGGTCTTCCGGATCGCTTCATCGACCAGGGCGACCCCGCGCTCCAGCTCGCGTCGTGCGGCCTCACCGCGGAAGGCATCCTCGAGTCCATTCGCGCACGCCTTGCGGAATAGAATGGCTTCCTACCCCGAAAAAAGCGGTGCCCCGATGAACAGCCCAGGCGACATGGCGCAGGAAAACGAAATGAACGGCTACGCCAAGATCGACCGCTACAACGCGGCTGCCGTCGAGCGCATGGCCCGCCAGTACCGCGCGGTGCTGGAGGAGCTCGGCGAGGACCCGCAGCGCGAAGGCTTGGTGAAAACCCCCGAGCGCGCCGCGAAAGCGATGCAGTTCCTCACGCACGGCTACGGCCTCGACCCTGCGCAGATACTGAAGTCCGCCATGTTCCGCGAGGAATACCAGCAGATGGTGATCGTGCGCGACATCGAGGTCTATTCTCTGTGCGAGCACCACCTGCTGCCTTTCTTCGGGAAGGCGCACGTCGCCTACATCCCCAACGGCACCATCGTCGGCCTTTCCAAGATCCCTCGCGTCGTCGACGCTTACGCGCGCAGGCTGCAGGTGCAGGAGCGGCTCACGGTCGACGTTCGCAACTGCATCGAAGAGACGTTGAAACCGCTCGGGGTTGCGGTAGTGATCGAAGCGCAGCACATGTGCATGGTCATGCGCGGCATTCAGAAGCAGCATTCGATCGCGACGACCTCCGCGTTCACGGGTGAGTTCAACAGCGAGAAAACCCGCGCGGAGTTCATGCGGCTCATCTCGCGCGGCTCGCAAGCGTAAAGAGCGCCCGCCATGAGCTCGGCCAAAACGAGCGAGTATCTCGTCGAGCAGGTGCTGCCCGACGTGCGCAAGGGCCGCATGGTCATACTCGTGGACAGCGCCGACCGCGAGAACGAAGGCGACCTCTTCGTGGCCGCGGATAAAGCCACGCCCGAGGCGATCGCGTTCATGGCGACGCACGGCCGCGGCCTGATTTCTCTCGCGCTCACCGAAACGCGCATGCGCGAGCTCGATCTTTCGCTCATCACCGACGACCGCGTGAACACCACGCGCTTTCAGACCGCTTTCGCGACGCCGATCGACGCGCGCGAAGGGGTCGGCTCGGGCATGTCGGCGCACGACAGGGCGCGCACGATCGAGGTCGCGATCGCCGACGACGCGCGCCCCGCGGACCTGATCAGGCCGGGACGGCTGCAGACGCTGCGTGCCGTCGACGGCGGCGTGCTCGCGCGGCGCGGCCACACCGAAGCGGCGGTCGATCTCGCGCGCATGGCGGGGCTCAAGCCCGCCGGGGTGATCTGCGAGATCATGAACGACGACGGCACGATGGCCCGCATGCCCGAGCTCGAGCGCTACGCCGAGCGCCACGGCATCAGGATCCTCCAGATCGCCGACCTGGTCGCGTATCGCCGCAACGAGCGCGCGATCCGCCGCCGCGCCGAGACGGTGCTCCCTACCAGCAAGGCGGGCGCGTTTCGCATGATGGTGTATGCCGACGATCTCGAGCGAACCCTGTACGTCGCGCTCGTCAAAGGCGAGATCGACCCGGCGCAGCCGACGCTCGTGCGCCTGCACTCGCAATGTCTGACCGGCGACGTGTTCGGCTCCGAGCGCTGCGATTGCGGCGAGCAGCTCGACGCGGCGATGACCAGGCTCGAAGCCGAGGGCAGCGGCGTGCTCGTCTACATGTTCGACGAAGGCCGCGGCATCGGGCTGCTCAACAAGATCCGCGCCTACGCGCTGCAGGACGAGGGACACGACACGGTCGAAGCCAACCATGCGCTCGGTTTCGCGGCCGACATGCGCGATTACAGCGCCGGCGCGCACATCCTCTTCGACTTGGGCGTGCGCCAGGTCCGGCTCATGACGAACAATCCCGACAAGGTGCAGGCGCTCGAGGACTACGGATTGTCGGTCGTCGAGCGCGTCGCCGTCGAAGCGCCGCCGCGCACGGCGAACCGCGCTTATCTGCAGACCAAGCGCACGAAGTTCGGGCACCTGCTGTCGATGCTGGGAGAGGAGAAGCAGGATTCAGGAGCCAGGATTCAGGATTCGGAAAAACCCAAGGAGTAGTCGGCCTTAAGCGCCGCGCGTGTGCCGGGCGGCACCGGGTTTGCTTTTGCTGAATCCTGCCCTGCATCCTGACTCCTGAATGCTGATGAACATCGACCTGCTGCAATGGCCCGCGATGGCGGTGACGATCACCGCCGCGTGGCTCGTCGGCGCCCAGTCACGGCGCAAGCGCACATTCGGGTTCTGGGTGTTCCTGCTGAGCAACCTGCTGTGGAGCGTGTGGGGCTGGAGCCAGGGCGCTTATGCGCTGCTGATCCTGCAGCTCTTTCTTGCCGGGACGAACATACGCGGAATCTTCAAGAACGATCCCGAGCTGAAAGTGACCAAAGCGGCGATCGACGAGCCCGCGTCAGGGTCGTGATCGGGCTTTTTTAGTATCGACGCACGAGCGTCAGCGTGTCGCCGTCGCGCTTCATCTGGGTGCGGTTCAGGAAGCTCATGCCGAGCAGCGCCTCTTCGGGGTAGCGCCCTTCGAGCACGATGCCTTCCACGTTGTTGAGCGTGATCTCGCCTACGCGCACCGCGTCGAGGCTGATTCGATAGCCGATGAGCGTGGCATTCGCGGTTTTCACCGGGATTCGGGCCCCGCCGATGTAGTTGAGGCCGAGGCGTTTCGCGGCGTCGCTCGAGAGCGCTACGGTCGTCGCGCCGGTGTCGACGAGGAAACGGATAGCTACCCCGTTGATCGCGCCATCCGCCCAGAAGTGGCCGCCGGCGCCGGCGCTCAGGGTCACCTGTCCGCTGCCGGGGCCCGCCGACGCCGAGCCGATGCGAGTGCCCTGTCCGAGGAGCAGCGTCTGGCGTTTGCCGGCGTAGTCGACGACCGCCGATTCGCTCGTGGCGCCGAGCAGCTTGACGCCTTCGGGCGAGGTTTCGCCGACGCTCATCATGCGCGGCTTCCCGTTGTCGACCGAGACGACCGCTTTGCCGTTGAACAGCGCGCTCACCGAGATGTCGGCGGCGGGCACTGCACGCGCTGACGCAAGCAGCACAGCGGCTACACTGGCGGCTCTCGCCATTTTGCACACCCACATGAAACCGGTCGCCATCTGCCGCTACGCTCCGCATGAAGGGCCGGGCTATTTTGCCACGTACTTATCTGCACGAGACCTGCCGTGGCGGCTTGTGAAGCTCGACGAAGGCGAGGCGCTGCCGGCTTTCGGCAGCTACTGCGGGCTCGCGATGATGGGCGGCGCGATGAGCGTGAACGACGAGCTGCCGTGGATACCGGCGATGCTCGACCTGGTCCGCCGGAGTGTGGCTGCCGATGTCCCTGTCATCGGTCACTGCCTCGGCGGACAACTGCTTTCCAAAGCGCTCGGCGGGGAGGTCACGCGCACCCCGACCAAGGAAATCGGCTGGGGCGAAATCCGCGTGCTCGACACGCCTCTCGCCGCGCGATGGGGGCCCGCCGAAAAGTTTGTCTCGTATCACTGGCACGGCGAGACGTTTTCGCTGCCGCGAGGCGCCGCGCTGATCTGGTCGAGCGCGCATTGCGAGAACCAGGCTTTCTGCATCGGCAAGAGCATCGGGATGCAGTGCCACATCGAAATGACCGAAGCGATGATCGAGAGCTGGTGCGAGAGCGGCATAGCGGAGATCGAAGAGAGCCTGGACTCTAGCCCCGCGGTGCAGACGCCGCAGCAGATGCGCGAGGACCTGGCCGTCAGGCTCGATGCGCTCCACCACGTCGCGGACCGCGTGTACACGCGCTGGATTCAGGGCGTAACGAACCCGTAGCACGTCAGTGTCAAAATGGATTCCGGATCACTTCCGCTGCCGCGGGTCCGGAAGGACGAACCGCACGCGACATCGCGCGCACGGCTTCCTGAGCACCGTCATTCTGGCGCAGGCCGGAATCCATTTTGACGTTCGCAGTGATTCAGGGCGCGACAAAGAACGGTACGTGGCGCCGCGAGGCGCCTAAGCACGCACTGGATTCAAGGCGTAACGAAGAACGGTACGTAGCGCCGCAAGGCGCCTAAGCGGGCCGTTACGCCTGAGCGCAGCGAAGAAGCGTCGTGGACGTTTCCGCGTCGTGGACTTCAGTCCCTGAAGTTCTTGAACTGCAGCGGAAAGTCGGTGATCGACTTGCGCACCAGCGCGATCGTTTCCTGCAGCAGGTCTTTCTTCGCCCCGGTAATGCGCACCGCGTCGCCCTGGATGCTCGCCTGCACCTTGAGCTTGCTGTCTTTGACGACCTTGACGATCTTCTTCGCCAGCTCCTGCTCGACGCCTTCGCGGACCGCGACGGTCTGCTTCACCTTGTTGCCGCTGACCTTGTCGATGTCGCCGGTCTTGAGGCACCGCACGTCGATGCCGCGCTTGGCGAGCTTGCCGGTAAGCACGTCGATGACCTGCGTCAGCTTGAAGTCGTCGTCGGCGTACACCGTGAGCATCTTTTCTTTTTCGTTCAGCTCGACGCGGGCGTCGGAACCCTTGAAGTCGAAACGATTGGTGATTTCCTTGTTCGTCTGGTCGAGCGCGTTGTGTACTTCGACCTGATTCACTTCGGAGACGATGTCGAATGTAGGCATCGCGTGTCTCCCCTGTAATTTGAGTGCGGCGGCTTGTCGGCCGCGAACGGGCCATCTCGAGCGGCAGCGTTGCCGCGTTCAGCCTTTGCGCAATTTTAACGCATACGAGGTCACGGGCGCGCCGGTGCTGTCGTCGAATTCGGCGGCGCCGTCGATGGCGCGGCGGGCGACGTCTTCAGCGGAGCGTTTCGGATCGTCGTAAAGCGCATACATGACGCCCAGC
>JAQGNC010000331.1 GCA_028292065.1 Betaproteobacteria bacterium | reverse complement strand
CTTCCCCGACGAGCCCGACGATCTCGAACTCGCCGATCCGAGAACCCGCGGGTAGCGCGTTGCCGCCGCCGGGCGCGCACGCGGACGAGGCGCCTCCTGCCGCGGGCTGCACGGTCCGCTCGTCGTCTGATCGCGGCGCACTCACGTCCGCCTTCAGCCTTCGAGCATCCGCATGGCTTTTTGAAGACTGCGGCGCATGCGGTTGAAGGACGCGCCGAGCACCGCGATCTCGTCTTTCGCGCCGGCGTCGAACTCGGCGATCTCGAAGTTGCCGGTGCTCACCGCGTCGGCCGCTCGCGCCATCGACCGTATCGGCCGCACGATCATCAGGCTCAGCATCACGTTGAGCGCGATGAACACCAGCGCGAACACCGCCGCGAGCGAAGTCATGAACGTCGTGAAAGCGCGCTGCGCGCTCTGTATCGGCAGCGAAGTCGGGACCGACACCACCTGGGCGCCGATGATCTCGTTCATCTTCCAGCCGAAACCGTTCGATTCGCCGTACAGCGCGAGCATCGATTTGGGCGCCGCCGCTGGCGTGCTGTGGCACGTGAGGCAGCTCGGGTCGCCGATCCGGATCGGCCTCGCGACGAAGAGCGAGCGGCCGGTGGGGGTGTCGCGCTCACCGACGATCTCGCGATTCGCGCTGTCGTTCCTGAAGCTCGTGACGATGTCGACTTCCCAGTCGGCTGCGCGGTTGCGCGGGTTGGTCGGGTTCAGCGTCGCTTCCTTGTAGCCGTAATCGGCGTATTTCCTGCGCAGGTCGCCAAGAACTTCGGTCGCCGCATACGCGGGCACCGACTGCGGCAGGAAAGTCTGCACGAGCTGCGCCTCGAGAGGGGGACGCACCTGCGTCGTCGTGTAGCCGCGGATCGACAGGGCCATCTCCATCATCATCCGCGCGTGGCGCAGGATCTCGTCGCGCGCGTTGCGCTGGAGGAGCTCGTACGACGTCCAGCCGGCGATTGCGAATCCCGCGACGAACACGCCGGTGAGGACCAGATTGAATTTCAGGCGTAATCCCATGATGACTCCGGCTGGTCGCTTTCGACCGAAGCATATGCCGTTTCAGCGCGGCAAGGCAGAGTTACACTCGCGCAATATGAATCCCGCCAAGCGACAGGAAATTTTCAGGCGTCTCCGGGACGCGAATCCGGCGCCGAAAAGCGAGCTGGAATACCGCACGCCGTTCGAGCTGCTGGTCGCGGTGATCCTCTCCGCGCAGGCCACCGACAAGAGCGTGAACCTCGCGACGCGCGAGCTGTACAAGCACGCGAACACCCCTGCGCAGATACTCGCGCTGAAGGTCGAAGGCCTCGAGCAATACATAAAGACCATCGGGCTGTACCGCGCGAAGGCCAAGAACGTGATCGAGACGTGCCGGATGCTTTTGCAACTGCACGGCGGCGAAGTCCCGAGGACGCGCGAAGCGCTCGAAGCACTGCCGGGTGTCGGCCGCAAGACCGCGAACGTGGTGCTCAACGTCGCTTTCAATGAGCCGACGATCGCGGTCGACACCCACATTTTCCGCGTCTCGAACCGCACCGGCATCGCCCCCGGCAAAGACCCCCTGGAAGTCGAGCAGCGCCTGCTGAAGTTCGTTCCCGAAGAATTCAGGCTGAACGCGCACCACTGGCTCATCCTGCACGGGCGCTATGTATGCGTCGCGCGCAAACCGAAGTGCCCCGCGTGCATCATCCGCGACCTGTGCGAGTATCGCGACAAGACGACCGATGAGAGCTCGCGAAGGACGCGGCGCCCGGCATGGTGACCCGCATGAAAGAGGGAACGCACAACGCTCCCGGAAAGTCGAAGCGAAAGGCTTGAGGCCCACCCCTCACCCCTCACCCCTCACCCCTCACCCTTCACCCTTCACCCTTCACCCTTCACCCTTCACCCTTCACGCGCCAGCCATGTTCAACCCTTCCCGCGACCAGGCCCGCAGCTTCTTCTTCGAGACGTGGGAGAAGTCGCAGCGCGGTGAGCCCCTGACGCCGCTCGAGCAGACCGCGTTGAGCGTGGTCCTGCTCCATCCGGAATATCAGGGGATGCTCGGCGACCGCCAGCGCCACCAGTCGCGCGATTACGGTCCGGAAAGCGGAGAGATGAATCCGTTCCTGCACCTGTCCCTGCATCTCGCGGTCGAGGAACAGCTCTCGATCGACCAGCCGCCCGGCATACGGGCGCGCTTCGAGAGCCTCGCTGCGAAGCTCGGATCGGAGCACGACGCGAAACACCGCGTGCTCGAATGCCTGGGGGAGACGGTATGGCAGGCGCAAAGGACCGGCACGCCGCCGGACCAGAACGCCTACCTGGAGTGCATCTCGCGAAAGAGCGGGTAAGCGCTACTTACCGGGTGCGGCGCTGACGTCAGGGCGACGTCGCGGAGGTTCGGGCAAGCGGCCGACCGCTTGCCCCTGCGCTCACTTGCCTTCGTGGTTGCGAACGAGGTAAGCGTTCTTGCGCGTGACCAGGCCCTGCTGGTGCGAGTAGTACGCGGCGAGGTCTTCGATGTCGCGCTGGTTGAGCGGCGCGGCCTGGGGCGCCATGATCGCGTTCTTGCGCTTGCCGCCCTTGTAGTCGTTCAGGGCTTTGATGAGATAGTCGTAGTGCTGCCCCGCGAGCCTCGGGAAATCGGCCGCGGCGCTGTTGCCGTCAGGACCGTGGCAAGCGGCGCAGGTGCGCGACTTCTCCTTGCCGGCTTCGGGATTCCCGGCGTTCGCGGCGGACGCGAGACCGAAGAGGACCGCGGCGAGTACGACATTCAGTGCAGGCTTGTTCATCGTGGTCGTCGTCCTAGCGCGCTGCCGACTGGGTCGGCAGCGTGGAATAGAAAGCGGCCAGATCGGCCATGTCCTGGTCGTTCAGGCTCGCGGCCACCGCACGCATCGACGGATGCGCGCGCTCGCTGGCCTTGTAGGCGCGCAGCGCGCTCACGATGTACGCCGCATGCTGCCCGTCGAGCTTGGGCACGCTGTAGACCGCCGGGAAAGCGGTCTTGTAGCCGGGGATGTTGTGGCATCCGACGCACATC
>JAQGNC010000312.1 GCA_028292065.1 Betaproteobacteria bacterium | reverse complement strand
CGACCCGCTCAGGGATTTCGCGCCGATCACCCTGATCGACCGGGCGCCCAGCGTTCTGGTCGTTCATCCTTCGCTGCCGGTGAAATCGGTGAGGCAGCTCATTGCGCTCGCGAAAGCGAAGCCTGGCGTGCTCAATTTTTCAGTCGGCGGGACAGGAACCTCGAATTTTCTCGCGGCGATATTGTTCAACCAGATGGCGGGCGTGAACACGGCGCGCATTCCCTACAAGGGCACCGGCCCGGCACTGGCGGCGGTGATGAGCGGCGAGGTGCACGCGATGTTCGGTTCGGCAGGCGGGGCCGCGCCGCACGTGAAGTCGGGACGCCTGCGCGCGCTCGCAGTGGGCAGCGCCGAGCCATCCGCGTTGACGCCCGGCGTGCCGACCCTCCAGGCGTCGGGCTTGCCGGGCTTTATCTCGGAAGCGCTTCATGCCCTCTTCGCGCCGGCTGGAACGCCGCCGGCGATCGTTGCGCGGCTGAACCTCGAGGCGACGCGCTATCTCCAGTCGGCGGAAGCCCGCGACATTTTCCTGAACGCGGGGACCGAGGTCGCGACAGGCACGCCCGATGAGCTGATCGCGATCATGAAGTCGGAAATGGCGCGGGTGGGGAGCGTGCTGAAGACCGCGGGAATCGGGGTGCAGTAACCAGCGCTGCAGGCGGGGCGCCTGCGCTACGCAAGGAGGATCGGGATGCAGCAGCTTCAAGGCAGGACCGCATTGGTCGCCGGCGCCGGGCGCAACAACGGAAGAGCGATCGCGCTCGCTTTTGCGCGTGAAGGCGCAGACCTGATACTCGTCGCGCGCGAGAACAAGGAGGCGCTCGACGAAGTCGCTCACGAATGCGAACAGCTCGGCGCGAAAGTGCTCGCGCTGTTGTGCGACGTCAGCGACCACGCGCAGGTCGAGGCTATGGTGCGGCAAGGCCTCGCCCATTTCGGACACGTCGACGTCCTCATGAGCGTCGCGGGCAGGCGCGCGCACCAGAACTTCTGGGAGATCAGCGTCGAGGAGTGGCACCGGACTTTCGCGGTGAACCTGCACTCGACGTTCTATCTCGCCAAAGCGCTCGTGCCGTCGATGATGAAGCGCGGCAAGGGCGGAAGCATCGTCGCCCTCGGCGGGCTCGCGTCGATGACTTCGCAGCCGCAACGCGCGCACGTCGTCGCGTCCAAGACCGGGCTTTACGGACTGGTCAAGGCGCTCGCGCTCGAGCTCGGGCCTTACGGCATCCGGGCGAACCTCATCGCGTTGTCGACGATCGAGAACGTCCGTGCGAACCCGGAGTGGTATCCGGAGCGCGCAGGCGGCGGCTATAGTGCCGCGGATCTCGCCGGCATTCCCCTGGGACGCGCCGGCAAGCCCCAGGAAGTCGCCAACGTCGCGGTATTTCTCGCGTCGGACCAGTCGTCGTACGTCACGGGCGACCGCATCCTCTGCGCGGGCGGCAAGTACATGTGACGGGCAGCCGGGCACGTCGCCTGCAACAGGGAATCCCCATGGGTCGCACGCTCGCACGAGCCCCGCGGCCGACTCGCAAACACCTCGCAAATGACCCCTTCAGCCCTGAAACAAAAAGAATCGTCCGCCTCGCCGGATCTCGCTTTCGTCGGTGCCAACGGGCTCGCCCTGATGCTTGCCGGGCTCGCGATGCTGGGGCCGTTTTCGGTCGACACTTATCTCCCGGCTTTCCCGAACATCCAGGCGACGCTCAAGGCCACGCCGATCGAGGTGCAGCAGACCCTGACGGCTTACATGTTTGCGTTCGCGTTCATGATGCTGTGGCACGGCGCGCTCTCGGATGCCTTCGGCCGCCGCAACATCATCCTCGGCGCGCTCGGCGTTTTCGCCGTCGCTTCGCTCGGCTGCGCGGCCGTGCACAGCGTCGAGTACCTGTGGGCTTTCCGTATTCTCCAGGGCGTCTCGGCGGGCGCCGGCGTGGTGATCGGCAGGGCGATCATCCGCGACGTTTATTCGGGTCCGCACGCGACACGCCTCCTGTCCCTGGTCACGATGATCTTCTCGATCGCGCCCGCGATCGCACCGATCCTCGGCGGCTGGATCGTGAAGCTACGCGACTGGCGCTCGATTTTCCTGTTCCTGTTCGTGTACACGGTGCTTTTGTTCTGGTACTGCTACAGGAAATTACCCGAGACCCTGCCGCCGGCGAAACGACAGCCTTTCAACCCGCACGTGCTTGCGACGAGCTACCGACAGGTCTTCAGCTCGCCGCTGTTCCAGTTGAAAGCGGGCACGGTCGCGTTCAACTTCGCGGGGCTGTTCCTGTACGTCGCGGCGGCGCCGGTGTTCCTCACGCAGCATCTCGGCCTCGGTCCCGACCAGTTCGGCTGGCAGTTCGTGCCGACCGTCGCCGGCATCTTTCTCGGGGCGCTCGCGGCGAACCGGCTCGCCGGAAACATCTCGGTCTCGCGCCACGTCGGAATCGGCTTCTGCTTCCTCATCGGCTCGGCGCTCGCCAACGTGATCTATCACGTGTTCTTTCCGCCCGCGCTGCCGTGGTCGGTGCTGCCGCTGCTCTTCTACGGTTTCGGCTTTTCGGTCGTTGCCCCTGTCGTGACGCTCCTGGTGATGGACCTCTTCCCCAACATCCGGGGCCTCGTCTCCTCGTGCCAGTCGTTCACCCAGACGATGCTCGGCGCCGCGGTCGCAGGGCTTGCCGCGCCCTTCCTGTCGCACGACGTCCTGTGGCTTGCGGCCGGGCAGCTCGCGTGCGTGTGCATCGCGCTCGCGCTGTGGCTGATGGGCGGTGTCTACCATCGCGCGCAGCAGCGCGGCGAAGTGAATGCGTGGGAGTCGGTGCCGGTCGAATGACGGGTCCCGCGCGCTGACAGCGCGGTTGGTTATACTCGGCTGAAGCGCCGGCGCCGCAGAGCGCCTGGGGAAACCACCCGGTTTCCGAACCGACCGAATGGGCGCCGACCGCACTCTGGGAGGAGTATGGCAACGACGCCGCATCGTTCGCGCCGCCGCACGCATGGACGCACGGCTGCGGTCCTCGCGTGCGCTGCAATGCTCAGCGGCGTATCGCCCATCGCCCCGGCGCAGCAGGGCTATCCGAACAAGCCGATCCGCGTGGTCGTGCCTTTCGCCGCGGGCGGGCCGGTCGATCTGGTCGGCAGGATCCTCAACCAGAAGCTCACCGTCTCGATGGGCCAGCCTTTCGTCCTCGACAATCGCGGGGGCGCGGGCTCGGTCGTCGGCAGCGACATCGTCGCCAAATCGCCGCCCGACGGTTACACGTGGCTGCTCACGACGGGCTCGCTCACTTCGATCTCGGCTTTCAACGAAAACGTGCCTTTCGATCCGGTGCGCGATTTCACGCCGGTGACCATGGTCGCGCGCAATTTCGGACAGGTGCTCGTCGTGCATCCGTCGGTGCCGGCGAAGACGCTGAAGGAGCTCATCGCCCTCGCGAAATCGCGGCCCGGAAAAATGAATTACGCGTCGGCGGGCATCGGCAACATCACTTACATCGCTGCCGAAATGATGAAGGCTATGGCGGGGCTGCAGATCGTCGACGTCCAGTACAAAGGCATGGGACCCGCGTTCAACGATCTGCTCGGCGGCCACGTCGACATCTGCTTTGCGCCGACGCAGACGGCCCTGCCGTTGATCCAGACGGGGCGCGTGCGCGCACTCGCGATGACCGGGCCGGCGCGCTGGAAGGTGCTGCCCGACGTGCCCACGATGCGCGAAGCGGGCCTCAAGGATTATGATCTCGTCGGCTGGTTCGGCCTGTGGCTGCCGCCGGGCGCGAGCGCGCAACTGCTCGCCCGGGTCTACACCGAAACAGCGCGCGCGCTGGGCGACGCCGACGTGAAACAGCGCTTCGACGAGCTCGGCCTCGAGCCCGTCGCGTCGCAACCCGATGCTTTCGCCGCGTTCGCGAAGCAGGATGTCGCCGGCATGCGCGAGCTTGCGCGCAGGATCGGCCTTTCAGCCAACCAGAAGAGATAGCGATAAACCTATGGATCAGATGAAAAGCGAAGTTCGCGACGGCATGCAGATCGACTGGGATGCGCCGATAACGGCGGACGACGGCGTGGTGCTCCGCGCCGACGTCTTCCGGCCGCTGGGCGAGGGCAGGTATCCGGTCATCCTCAGCTACGGGCCGTATGCCAAAGGCCTGCATTTCGAAGCGGGTTACAAGCTCAACTGGGCGAGGCTCGTCCAGGCGGCGCCGGAAGTGCTCGAAGGCTCGAGCAACAAATATCAGAACTGGGAGCTCGTCGACCCCGAGAAATGGGTGCCTGACGGCTACGTCTGTGTGCGAGTCGATTCGCGCGGTGCGGGCCGCTCGCCCGGCGTGCTCGATTGCTGGTCGCCGCGCGAAGCGCGCGACTTCTACGACTGTATCGAGTGGGCCGGCACGCAACCCTGGAGCAACGGCAAGGTCGGCATCAACGGCATCTCGTACTACGCGATGAACCAGTGGCAGGTCGCTGCGCTGAAGCCCCCGCACCTGACCGCGCTGTGCATCTGGGAAGGCGCGTCGGATTATTACCGCGAGCTCTCGCGTCACGGCGGCATCCTCTGCGACTTTCTCGGCAGCTGGTACGACCGCCAGGTGCTGAGCGTGCAGCACGGCGTGGGCGACCGCGGCGCGCGTAACCCGGTCACCGGCGAGACGATCGCGGGACCCGAGACGCTCACCGAGGACGAACTGAAGAAGAACCGCGAGGATCTCAGCGGCGAAGCGTTACGCCGGCCGCTGCTCGACGACTACTATCGGGCGCGCATCCCCGATTTCTCGAAGATCGAAGTGCCCCTGCTGTCCGCGGCCAACTGGGGCGGCCAGGGGCTGCACCCGCGCGGCAACTACGAAGGGTATCTGCGTGCGGGCTCGCGCGAGAAGTGGCTCGAAGTCCATGGAGACACCCACTTCACCCATTTCTACAGCGATTACGGCGCCGCGTTGCAGAAGCGCTTCTTCGGCCACTTCCTCAAAGGCGAGAACACCGGCTGGAACCGGCAGCCGCCAGTGTCGATCAACGTTCGCAGGCCCGGCGAGCACTTCACCCTGCGCGCCGAGAACGAATGGCCGCTCGCGCGCACGCAGTGGACCAAATATTACCTCGACCCCGCGCAACGCGTGCTCGGCACCGGCGAGCCGGCTGCGAAGACGACGATCGCGTACCCGACTGCGGGCGACGGCGTGAACTTCCTCACGCCCCCGATGAAAGACGAGCTCGAGATCACCGGGCCGGTGGCGGTCAAGCTGTGGGTGTCGTCGGACACCACTGATGCCGATCTCTTCATCGCGCTGCGGGTCTTCGATCCGGCAGGCAAGGAGGTCGTCTTCATCGGCTCGAACGATCCGCGCACGCCGGTCGCGCTCGGCTGGCTGCGCGCGTCGCACCGCAAGCTCGATCCCGCGCAAAGCCTGCCGTACCGGCCGATCCACACGCACGACGAGAAGATGCCGCTCACGCCCGGCGTGCCGGTCGAGCTCGACATCGAGGTGTGGCCGACCTCGATCGTGGTGCCGCCCGGGTACCGGCTCGGGCTTTCGGTGCGCGGACGCGATTACGAATACGACGGCACCGATCTGAGCCTTCCGAACGCGGCGTATCCGATGAAAGGCGTCGGGCCGTTCACTCACACGCATCCCGAGGATCGCCCGCAGGCGATCTTCGGCGGCACGAACACCCTGCACTTCGCGCCGGGCACGATGCCTTACGTGCTGCTGCCGGTCATTCCGTCGACCTCGTGAGAGCCGAGCTCGCGGTTCATAGCTCGGTTCCTCCTGAGCACAGCGGTAGCGGAGTCGAAGGATGAACGGCTGATCGGCAGTTGCCGACGTGCCGCGCTCAATAAGTTCAACCAGCGGAGGGACCATGTTGAAAGCGCTCGCCAGTGTTTTACCCCGGCACGTGTCGGCATCG
>JAQGNC010000304.1 GCA_028292065.1 Betaproteobacteria bacterium | reverse complement strand
AAGTGCTCCCGCAACTGCAAAAGGCACTGCGAGCACGACTGCACCCGGGAGACGCCAGCGCTCGTAGAGCGCGGCGAGGATCAGGTACACCATCACGATCGCGAAACCGAACGCGAAAATCGACGCGTTGCCGGTGCGCTTCTCCTGAAACGCCTGGCCGGTCCACGAGATCGTGTAGCCCGGCGGCAGGGTCTCCGCCGCGACCTGCTCGACCGCTGCGATCGCCTGGCCCGAGCTCACGCCCGGTTTACCGCTGCCCAGCACCTTCGCCGACAGAAAGCCGTTGTAACGCTCGACCTGCTCGGGCCCGGTGACGCTGGTCATGCGGATCAGCGCTTTCAGCGGGATCATCTCGTTGGTCGTGTTCGACCGGACGTAGACCTGACCCACGTCGTCGGGCTGCGCGCGATACGACGCATCGGCCTGCATCTGCACCCGATAGGTGCGCCCCGACATGTTGAAGTCGTTGACGTAGAGCGGTCCCATCGTGCTTTGCAGCGCGTCGAAGACGTCGGACACCGGCACGCCGAGCGACATCGCCTGCTCGCGGTTCACGTCGACCAGGATCTGCGGCACGGTCGGGCGGAAGAAGGTGTTGATGCCCTGCAGCGAGGGGTGCTTGCTCATCCCGGCGGTGAAGCCTTGCAGTGCCGCAGCGAGACGGCGCGCATCGGAGTCGCCGCGCGCCTGCACGTAGACTTCGAAACCGCCCGCCGAACCGAGACCGCGAATCGCCGGCGGATTGAACGCGAGCACGATGCCGTCGGGGAAGGTGAAACCCATCTTCATGGTTTCTGCGGCGAGCTGCGGCGCAGTCTTCTTGCGATCGTCCCAGTGCTTCAGAAGGATGAAGCTCGTGCCTGCGTTGGATTTGTTGCCGCCGCCGATGAAGTCGCGGCCCGGCGCGACGAATATGTGGTCGATCACCGGGTCTTTGGCGAGTCGCTGCTGGAGCTCGGCTCCGGTCTTCGCCGTGCGCTGGAGGGTCGCCGCGTCGGGCAGCATGATCGAGCTGATGATGTAGCCCTGGTCTTCCTGCGGCACGAAGCTGGTGGGCACCAGGGTGAAGAGCAGCACGATGACGCCGATCAACCCGAGGAAAGCGAAGCCTGCGATCACGCGATGGACGAGGGTGCGATTGACCCAACGCAGAAACGCGTTCGTCAGCTTGGTGAACCCTTTATTGAAGGGCCTGAAGATGCGCGACTCGTGGTCGCCCGGCTTCAGCAGGAGCGCGCACAGCGCCGGCGTCAGGGTCAGCGCCACCAGGCCCGAGATGACGACCGATATCGCGACCGTCACCGCGAACTGACGGTAGAGCACACCCGCGATACCGCCGAGGAAGGCGACCGGAATGAACACCGCGCACAACACGAGCACGATCGCGAGCACCGCGCCCGAGACTTCGCGCATCGCTTCGATCGACGCCTGCTTGGCCGACATGTGCTCGTCGCGCATCAGGCGCTCGACGTTCTCGAGCACCACGATGGCGTCGTCCACGACGATGCCGATCGAGAGCACCATCGCGAAGAGCGTCAGCGTGTTGATCGAAAAACCGAGCACGTAAAGGCCGGCGAAAGTGCCGATGAGCGAGACCGGAACAGCCATCACCGGGATGAGCGTCGCCCGCCAGTGCTGCAGGAAGACGAAAACCACGAGAATGACGAGCACCGCGGCGATGGCGATCGTGATCACCACTTCGTGGATCGACGCGTCGACGACGCGCGTGGTGTCGAACGGGATGAGGTAGTCGGTGTCCGGCGGGAAAGCCTGCTTCAGCTCGACCATCCGGCGCTTGACCGCGGCGGCGACGTCGAGCGCGTTCGCGCCGGTCTGGAGGAACACCGCGAGACCCGCCGCGGGGTTGCCGTCGACGGTGGTGGAGGTGTCGTAGCTCTGTGCGCCGAGCTCGACTCGCGCGACGTCCTTGATACGCAGCACGCCGGCTGAGCCGCCCGCGCGAACGACGATCTCGCCGAACTCTTCGGGGTTCAACAGGCGTCCGCGCGCGGTAACCGTGTAGTTCAGCGCCTGCCCGGTGGGCGCCGGCTCCGCGCCGACTTTACCCGCAGCGTATTGCGCGTTCTGCGCGCGGATGGCATTCGCGACGTCGGTCGGCGTCACGCCGAGCCGCGCCATGCGGTCGGGCTGCAGCCAGATCCGCATCGAGTAGCCGGAGCCGAACAGCGTCACGTCGCCGACGCCGGAAATGCGCTTCAGCTCGTCGATGATGTTGACCGTCGCATAGTTCGCGAGAAACGTCGTATCGCGCTTAGCCGAAGGCGACTGCATGCCGATGACGAGCAGGATGTCGTTCGAGCGCTTCTGCACGATGACGCCGTTGCGGCGGACTTCGTCGGGCAGGCGCGGCAGCGCGAGCTGAACGCGGTTGTTCAACTGGAACACCGCTTTGTCGACGTCGGTGCCGACTTCGAACGTCGCGGTGATCGCGACCGTGCCGTCGGCGGCGGCGCTCGAGCTGAAGTAAATCAGGTTCTCGACACCCGAGAGCTGTTCTTCGATCGGGGCAGCGACGGTCTTGGCAAGCGTCTCGGCGCTGGCGCCGGGATAGCTCGCGCTGATCGTCACCGTCGGCGGCGCGATTTCGGGGTACTGCGAGATCGGAAGGCCGAACGCGGAGACCAGACCCGCGATCAGGATGATGATCGAGAGCACGCTCGCAAAGATCGGCCGCTCGATGAAGAACCGGGAAAAATTACCCATGGATGATGCTCAGCGTGAGGCGCCGGAAGGCGCTTTTTTGTCGGCGGCGCCGGCCGCGGGCGCGGCGCCCGGCGCACCTGGGCCCGGTGGCTGTTGAGGGCCGGCCCCGGGTGCGTGCGGCTGCACTGCTGCGCCGGGACGCAGTTTCATCAGGTTGTCGGTGATGACCGCGTCGCCGGGCTTGAGCCCGCTGGTGACCACCCAGTTGTTGCCGATCCAGTTCGCAGTCTGCACCGGGCGCATGTTCGCTTTGCCGTCCGCCTCGGCGACCCAGACGAGCTTCGCCTGCTCGGTCTGGACGACCGCGGCCTGCGGCACGAGAAAGCCTTCCTGCTCGCCGGCGAGGATGTGCACCTTGGCGAACTGCCCCGGCAGCCATTTGGTCATCGGGTTCAGGAATTCGGCGCGCAGCAGCACCGTGCCGAGCTTCGGATCGACGGTCGAGCCGGAAAAGTTGAGGCGTCCGTTGGTGACCGCGAGCGAGCCGTCCTGGCTGCGGATCTCGACCTTCGCGGTTTTCTCCGCGCCGCGTATGCGCTCGTAGTCGCCTTCGGCGAGCGAGAAGCGCACCCAGATCGGATTCACCTGGGTGAGCGTCGTCAGCAGATCGGTGTTCGCGGCGACGAGGCTGCCTTCGGACTTCTGCGCGCGTCCGGTGATACCGCCGATCGGCGCTTTCACGTTGGTGTAGGAAAGATTGAGCTGCGCTTCGGCGAGCCTCGCCTGCGCGCCCTCGATCGCGGCGCCCGACTGCCTGGCGACGGAGACCGCTTCATCGAACTCGCGCTGGCTGATCGCCCTGCTCTGCGCGAGTGACTTGAGGCGCTCGGCTTCGCGCTGCGCCTGCTCCAGCCGCGCCCGCTCCTGGGACACCGCGGCCCTCGCCTGAGCGACGGCGATCTCGTAAGGCGCACGGTCGATCACGAACAAGGTCGCACCGGCGGCGACGGGCGCCCCTTCGGTATAGAGGCGCTTTTCGAGGATGCCGGCCACGCGTGCGCGCACTTCGACTTCGCGCGAGCCTTCGGCCTGGCCGACCGCTTCGAGCACGATCGGCAAGCGCTCGAGCGCGACTTTCTGCACCGTCACCGGTATCGCGGGCGGCGGTCCGCCCGCGCCCGGTGCGCCTTTGGCTGACGCGGCGTCCTGCTTGCCGCATGCAGCCAGCAGCAGGACGACGCTCGCGCCTGCAAGGGCGAGCGATATATGTTTTTTCTGTATGGTGTGCATGCGTGAGGGATGGAAAGTCATCGACGGGGGAGGCGCCATTATATACAATCAAGAATGTATGTAAACAGCGGCAGCGTGTCAGTTGGAAGACCGAAAGCCGCGCGGACGAACGGACGAGGCGCAATACGTAGCATGCGACGTACCAAGCAGGAAGCGGAGCAGACCCGGCGCGGCATCATGGCCGCGGCGCTGCGCACGTTCAACACGCGCGGCATCGCGAGCACCACGCTGGAGCATATCGCCGAAGCGGCGGGTGTGACGCGCGGCGCGATCTATCATCATTTCACCGACAAGCACGCGGTGCTCGCGGCGATCCGCGAAGACGTCTCGCTGCCGCTCGTCGATCGCGCCGATTTCACGCTGCTGTGCGATCGCTCGGGCGATCCGCTCGAGCGCGTCGAGCGTTTTCTGCTCGACATCTTTCGCACGGTCGACGAAGACAGCCGCACGCGCATGACTTTCTCGGTCATGAACTTCAAGTGCGAGTACGTGGGCGCGCTCGAAGGCGAGCTCGACGAGCACGCGCGCAAGCTCGAGCGCACGCGCAAACAGCTCCTCGGCGTCTATGCCGAAGCGCAGCAGCAGGGCACGCTGCGCAAGGGCATCGCGCCCGAGATCGCGGCGCTGGAGACCACCGTCTTCCTTTGCGGGCTCATGCGGCTTTGCCTGCTCGACGATCGCGGCACCTGCGTGCGCAAGCACGCGGTCGAGCTGATCACCGCCCACGTCGCCGGCCGCCGCGCGCCGACGAAAAAGTAATCCTCCGCCACGCGATGACCAGCGCGGTCGCGCTGAAGGCGAGGCCGAGCGCACACAACCCGACGATCAACACCGTGCGCAGCGCGGGCCGTGCGATGAGCACGGGAAAATCGAGGGTGTGCAGCGCGCTGTAAAACCAGCGATACGCGCGCCTGGACGCATCGAGCTTTTCCATCGCCGCTCCGCTGGCGCCGTCGACGTGCAACCACGCGTCGGCGCAAACCACCCGGTAGACCGGCGCACCCGGCATCGCTGACGCGATCGCGTAAGCGTTGCTCGCGTGCACGACCTGCGCTTCTCCACACGCGCTCGAGAGCCGCTGTGCCGCAGTCGTGACTTCATCCGCCCGCAGGAACGCGCGTGCGTCTGCAAACGGCTCGCCGCCCGCGATCAACCGCTGCGACGTCGCATCGAAGCGGTCGCGCCGGTACGCGCGGCCGCCGAGGACGAACCATTCGATTTCGCGCGCGTCCGGCGGCAGCGGCGCCCCCGCGGAAAGGTCCAGCGGCGCGGCTGAGCCCTGCAGCGCCGACGTTTCCGCCGCATCGAGCTTGCCGGTGGAGAAGAGCCGCCCGTGGTCCATCGACAGCCATCCGCTCGCGATCCACGTCAGCACGAACCCGGCGCACGCGAGCCCCATCCAGTGGTGCCACGCGTGCCAGCCCCGGTATGGCGTCGCGAGCCGTCCGCGGCCCGGGCGCAGGCGCAGGACGCCGAGCACGGCGCCGGCGAGCGCGGTCACGAGTGCGGCGAGCGCAAGCGTCCACACGGTCGCGTCCCACGCCCGCCAGTCGCGCCGCAACAGCGTGGGATAGATCCAGTGCGAGACGCTGCCCGCGTAGTTCCACGTGCGCTCAAAGCGAGTGCTATCCCTGACGACTTCCCCGGTGATCGAAGACACGTACAGCTCGGTGCCTTCCGTATCGCCGAGCGCGATCCTGTACAGCGGCCGATGCGCGTCGAGATTGTTCGGCACGCTCCACTGGTCGTGCGCTTCGAGTGCGGCGACTCGCGCGGCGCCCGCTTGCAGCCCGCGCGCGCGAGCGTGGCTCGCGGCGATGTCGAGCGCGAGCGCCGGCGACTCCACCGCGGCGGGCGTGAGATCGGCGGCGTGGACCGCAGCCGTTCGACTCGCACTCAGGACGATGTAAACCGGGCCGTCGGATCGCTCGACCAGGCGGATTCGAACAGCCTCTTCGATCTTCGCCGCTTTGGCCGCGGCTGCCGCCTCGTAACCGACCGTGCTGCGATCGATCTTCGCAAGCCCGGCCACACGCTCGATCTCGGTCAACGCGGGGTAGGGCACGAAGTGCATCACGATGCCGGTTGCGAACCACATCGCGAAGAGCACGCAGAAAGCGATGCCGAGCCAGCGGTGGATGAATGTCAGCGTATCCACGATCACGTCAAAAGCAGCAACGCGAAGGACGCGAAGGTAAAGAACAAGGACGCGAAGGATTTCATGTCGAAACAGCGCGTGCGCGCGGCCGGGTCGCCATCATCCGTCGCGATGATCCACTCCATATCCGTCATGGCGTTCGTGCACTTCTTTACGTCCCTTTTTCCTGCTTTGCTTCGATCCTGGGCGCGCGCTTCAGAACTTCAGCGCGGCCGAGATCTCGTAGCTGCGCGGGGTGCCGAGCAGGATCTGGTCGGGATAGAACGGATCGCCCCATACGGCGTATTTTTCGTCGGTGAGATTGCGCACCCTGAAAGCGAGCCGTGTTCTGCGCACGTCTATTGCCGCATACGCGTCTGCGGTCGTGTACGCGAGCAGCTTCACGCTGTTGCCGTCGGTATTGAAGCGATCGCCGACGTGACGGACCGAGGCGCCGATCTCGACCGGCAGCGCACCGCGCAAGCGATATGAAGCGCCGGTATTGGCGACGACTCGCGGCACGTTGGGGGGCGTGTTGCCGGAGAACGAACCGCCGGTGAAATCGTAATCTTCGTAGCGTGCGCGGGTATAAGCGACATTGCCCCAGACGTTCCAGCCGGCGCGCCGCAGCGCGGCCGCAGCCTCGACCCCATGCGAGACCTGTCGACCGGCGATATTGAGCGCGCGCCCGCCTTGCGCCGCGAATACGTTGCGGCGCTCGATGTCGAACACCGCGAGCGACCATTCGGCTTCGCGGTTCCAGAACAGGTGCCGTATGCCGCCTTCGTAGGTGCGCGCCCGGGTGAGATCGAGCGGCTGGGTGCCGGCGAGCAGGAAGAGGTTGTTCGCGGCCACGTCGGCGCCGGTCGCGTACTGGCCGTACAGCGTCAGGCCGGGCGCGGTCTCCCAGGTGAAGCCGATGCGTCCGGTCGTCGGGTGCCACGTCCTGGAAAACGGAAAGCCGGTGCGGCTCGCGCCGGTCACGTCGGCGGAGGTGCGCTCGAGGTGGATTTCTTCCACGCGTATGCCGCCGATGACAGACAAGGTCGGCGTCAGCTTCAGGCGGTCTTCGGCCGCGAGCGCGGTGGTGTCGATCTTCGCCGTTTGCCGCTGGATCGTGAGCGTCCCGTAAGTGCCTCGCGCCGGATCGACCAGCGTCACCGAATCGCCAGGGAAATTCGCGGCACCCGGGCGCTCGAAGTCGAGCCGGCTCAGCTCGAGCGCGAACACCGCGCGATTGTCGAGCGCGCCGAGCTTCGAATCCCACTGCAGCTCGGCGTTGTTGCCGATCAGCGTCTGGTCGTGCGCGACGAAAAAGCGCTCGCGGTCGACGCGCCCCGTCGTCGCGTTGAATGCTTCCACTTCGTTGTTGAACCACTCGCGCTTCGCCGAGTAATAGTAGACCTGGTCGCGCACCCTGACTGCGTCGCTCGCCATCCACTCGAAACCGCCTCGCAGCCAGTACTCTTCAGCATGGTTGCGGTTGTCGAGGACGTTGTAGTTCGTCCTCAAGGTGCGCGAGTCGATGGTGACCGGACCGAGGTTCGTGCCGTTGAAATTAGACACGTAGCTACCCGAGACGATGCCGCTCGTCGGGCTTGCAGTCGTCGCCGACACGAGCGGCGTTCCCCAGTACGCGTTCGCGCGATCCTTTTTCGCTTCGATCGCGCCGAAGAGCTTCAGCCCGCCCGACACGCGGTAGTCGAGCTGGCCCGAGACGTGCCAGTTTTCGCTGTGCGTGTCGTCGATAAAGCCGCTGCTCGACGCGCGATTGAGGTCGAAGCGGTAATCGAGGCCCTGGATCGCGGTGCTGCCGCCCGAGCCGAAGCCGGAGCGCCAGGTGTTGAAAGACCCGTACGACACGTAGACCTCGTTCTCGACCGGCCCGGTGTGCGGGCGCCGTGTCACGAAGTTGATCGCGCCGCCGGCCGCGCCTTCGCCCGACATGAGCGATGCGGGGCCTTTCAGGATCTCGATGCGCTCGAGGTTGCCCGTGTCCATGACGCGCGAAGTCATGTTCTGTGGGCCGGTGCGTATGCCATTGTAAAGCGTGTTGATCTGGCTCGAGCTGAAACCGCGCATCGAGAACGCCGAAGGCTCGGCTGGGAAATCTCCGGCGGTGACGCCGACTGCGCCCTGGACCGCTTCGGATACGCTTCGATAGCCGCGGCTTCTCATCAACGCGTCGTCGATGACTTCGACCGTCGCCGGAATCTCGCGAACCCGCAGGCCGAGGCGACTCGCGCTTTCAGCCGGGGCGTTGGTATGGAGCGGCGTGTCGCGTGCATCTCTCACGACGATTTCAGGCAGCGTGGCCTGCGCGGGGGCGTCGGCGCTCCACACGACACACGTTGCGAGGGCGCAGCCGATCGCGCATGCGTTATAGGTTTTGATGGGGCCCCTGCCTTGCGCCGGCGCGCGTTTTTTGGATTGATTTTCAACCATTATGGCGCACATCATCGGCCGGCGTCAGGCGGTGTTTTCGTTCAGAATACGCGGCAACCCATGAGGAGCGCTTTATGGACCGGTCCCCACCGTCCACCGTCGAGCACGCGCCTGTCGCACGCAATCTTCCTTCGCACGGTTTTGTCATGACCAAACCGGTAGCGGGCTCGGCGATCGCTGCCGACTACACGTTCGTGCTCACGCGCGACGAGATCTACGTGCCGATCGCGGTGCGCAGACCTGAAGGAGCGGGTCCTTTTCCCCTCATCGCGATCGGCCGCGGAAACGGTCGCGGCGGGATGCCTCACGTCGAGGCGCAGGTGGAGCGCCACGCGGCCATGCAGGAGATCATGCTCGGGCGCGGTTACGCGGTCGCGTATGTGAGCTATCGCAACGAGATTCCTCACCTGTACAACGAGACCGCAGGCGCGGACAACATCGCCGACGACATCAGCGGCGAAGGCCGCACGCTCAAGTCGTCCGCGTGCCTGGATTCGGACGACATGATCTCGATCCTGGCGTACCTGAAGACGCTGCCGTACGTGAACGCGGACGCGGTCGGCTGCGTCGGTGTCAGCCACGGCGGCGAGATGATCCTGAAAGCCGCCGCCGAGACGAGCTTCGCGTGCGGTGTGGTCATCGAAGGCGCTTCGCACGAGTTCCTGTGCGTCGACACCGGGCCGGGCGCGCCGCGCGACGCGGGCGTGCTGCAATACCAGGACAGGGAGCGGGTGCGGGCGAACGCGGACAAGGCCAAAGCGATGGCTCGCATCGCGCGTATCGCCACGCCGATCCTCCACATCGGGCGCGACGCC
>JAQGNC010000285.1 GCA_028292065.1 Betaproteobacteria bacterium | reverse complement strand
CACCCGGGAAAAATCGTCGTGAAGCTCGCGACGCCCTGGCGGTCGGTGACCTGGTAGCCGCGCAGGAACCTGAAGCCCCGCGTGTCCTCCTGGAAATCATCGGTGTCGGAGTACAGCCCTTCGGCGTCGCATTGCCAAACGTCGACCTGCGCGCCGTCGAGCGGCAGGCATCCGCTGCCTTCGGTGCGAGTCACCCTGAAGGTGAGGTAGAGCGGCACGCCCTGGCTCATCACGCGGGTCTTCGGGTCCGAGCGGATGTCCGAGCGGTTGAGCTTCTCGTCGACGAAATAAGGTCCTTCGATCTGCTGCGGGCGCACGACGCACGCGAGCGACGAGGTGCGCCGGGCGGCTCGCGCGAAGCCCGCGCCGCCGAGCAAAGCTGCGGCCCCACCGGCCCCCAGTGCAAGCATTCGCCTGCGCAGGCGCAGGCGCTTCGATGCGTTTTTCGTATTCACGGCCGGAAAGTATTGAGAGTTGGCTGACGCGCAAGCATGATGCCATACCGAAGAAATGGAGACACGCGCGATGCAACTGCGCAGCGGGGTGCGGGCGGTCGCGGCGCTGGAAGCCGCAAAAGGTGTACTCGTGCTCGCGGCCGGGCTCGGGCTGCTGTCTCTGCTGCACCGGGACGTCCAGCATTTCGGCGGCCGCCTCGTGCACCATTTCCACCTCGATCCGGCCAAGCACTACCCGCAAATCTTTCTGAAAGCCGCGGAAAATCTCACCGACGGCAGGATCATGCTGCTCGCGGCCGGCGCCGCCACGTACGCGGTGCTGAGGCTCGTCGAGGCGTACGGGCTGTGGCGTGACCGGCGCTGGGCGGAGTGGTTGTCCGCGCTCAGCGGCGCGATTTACATCCCTTTCGAAATCGGCCACCTGCGCCATCACCCCACATGGCTGAGCTTAAGCGCGCTCGTCGTCAACGTGCTCGTGGTGCTGCTCATGTGCGCGGTCTTGTGGCGATCGAAAGGCCGGCGACCCGCGTGAAGAACGAACAACGAAGCACCGGCGCGTACGATTACGTCATCGTCGGCGCGGGCACCGCCGGGTGCGTGCTCGCCAACCGTCTCTCGGCCGATCCGCGCAACTCGGTACTTCTGCTCGAAGCCGGCGGCAAGGACGACTGGATCTGGATCCACATCCCCGTCGGCTATCTCTACTGCATCGGCAACGCGCGCACCGACTGGTGCTACAAGACCGTGCCCGAAGCAGGGCTGAACGGCCGCTCGATCGGATACCCGCGCGGGCGCGTGCTCGGCGGCAGCTCTTCGATCAACGCGATGCTGTATTTGCGAGGCCAGGCACGCGACTACGACGAGTGGGCGCAGCTCACCGGCGACGCCGGCTGGTCGTGGCGGAACGTGCTGCCGATCTTCATGAAATCCGAAGACCACTGGCGCGGCGCCGACGAGAAGCACGGCGAAGGCGGCGAGTGGCGCGTCGAGCGCCCCAAGCTCACCTGGGAGATTCTCGAAGCATTCGCCGCCGCCGCGGCCGAAGCCGGCATACCGAAAGTCGAAGACTTCAACCGCGGCGACAACGAAGGGGTGGGGCGCTTCGAAGTCAACCAGCGGGGCGGGGTGCGCTGGAGCGCGTCCAAAGCGTTCCTGCGCCCAGTGATGAAGCGGCCTAACCTGACGGTCGTCACCGGCGCGCTCGTGAAGAAGCTGCGCTTCGAAGGTCGACGCGCGGTGGGCGTCGAGTTCTACCGCGACAACCACGAGCAGTCTGTGGAGGCGCGGCGCGAAACGATACTTTGCGCCGGCGCCATCGGCAGTCCGCAGATACTCCAGCTCTCCGGAGTCGGCCCGGGCGCGCTGCTGCACCAGCACGGCATACCGGTGGTGCACGAGCTTTCCGGCGTCGGCGCGAACCTCCAGGACCACCTCCAGCTGCGCATGGCGTTCAAGATCAGGAACGCGCTCACGCTGAACACCCTCCTGGGCTCGTGGTGGCACAAAGGCCGGATGGCGTGCGAATACGCGTGCTTCAGGACCGGTGCGATGACGATGCCGCCTTCGCAGCTCGGCGCCTTCACCCGTTCGGACCCCCACCATGCGACTCCGAACCTCGAGTATCACGTGCAGCCGATTTCGCTCGACCGCTTCGGCGAGCCGCCGCACACGTTCAACGCGTTCACCGCGAGCGTGTGCAACATCCGCCCGTCTTCGCGCGGCACGGTCAACATCGCGTCACCCGATCCGCGTGCACATCCAGCGATCGCGCCGAATTACCTGTCGACCGATGAAGACCGCGCCATCGCAGCCGACGCGATCCGCCTCACCCGCCGCATCGTGCTCGGCACCGAAGCGCTGAAGAAATACGAGCCCGAGGAGCACACGCCCGGCGCCGAGTACCAGTCCGCCGAGCAGCTCGTCGAAGCCGCGGGCAGAATCGGCACCACGATCTTCCATGCGGTCGGCACGTGCAGGATGGGCCGCGAGCGCGATGATTCGGCAGTGGTCGATCCTCTCTTACGCGTGCGCGGCATCGAGCGCCTGCGAGTGATCGACGCGTCGGTGATGCCGACGATCACGTCGGGCAACACCAACTCGCCGACGCTGATGATCGCCGAGCGCGGCGCGCAGATCATGCGAAGGTGAGCGGGATCAGCGTGTCGGCTCGCGGCTGACCCTCGAGATCGCGGCAGGTGGCTACGATCGATTCGAACTGCGCCGGGGATATCGGCACCACGGGGATCACGTCACGGATGCGTCGCGCTTCCTCTTCGAAATCCCAGATGAACTCGCGTCCGGTCCCCTGCTTCGTATGACTCCTGCCGTCCCTGGTGTGGATAGTGATGCGCGGCCCGAACAACGGCATCGCGGTCGACGGGATGATCGTCACGCGCTTGGTGAGCTCGAGCACCTGCGGCGGAACGCCGGGCCCCGCGGGATCGGCGCCCATCGGCGTCGTCACCGGAAAACCGCGCGTCGCCGCGCCGTAGGCGGTGTAGTACGCGGTGCGGCCGGGCTGCGGCGCGCCGTCTTCGCGCCGGCTCGTAAACGCGGGGCTCGGATACTGCGTCTCGAGCCAGTTGACGACCGCTTCGATGCGGTCGATGTCCTCGAAGCCGATGTCGTGCTCTTCGCAGAGCTTCGCCGTCACGTCCACGTGCGCGATGTTGTATCCGGAAATCGAATAGATGCGATACAGCGTCTCGAGCAGCATCCAGTCGGTGCCGAGGCCCGCGGTGATCTTCCCGAGGTCGGCGTGCGTGTCGCCGGTGAAACTGTAGGTGAGCCGTCCCTGGTTGTTGCCGGCATACGCGTGATAGAAGCCCGCGTCGCCTTCGAGCACCGTCTCGCCGCCTTTGTGGCCGGCTTGCGCGAGCGCTGCGGCAAGCATCGCGTTGCGCACCGCGGCGCCTTCACGCAGCGCCTGGCCGCCGCTGCGCAGCCCTTCGAGATTGCCTGACGCGAGACTCGCGCACAGCGCGATCGTGCTGTTCACCTCGTCTTCGGACAATCGCATGAGCTTCGCCGCGGCGATCGCGGGCCCGAAGATGCCGAAGACCGGGCTCGCGTGAAAGCCGCGCGACATCACGGTCGGGATGAAGTCGGCGGCGAGGCGTTCCATCACTTCATACGCCGCCGCCACCGCGGTGATGTACTCCTTGCCCGATGCGCCTGTGCTTTCAGCGGCGACGAAAGCGCCCGGGAGGATGCTCGTGCCGGGATGGGTGAGCATGCGGAAGGTGTCCCACTTGCCGCCGGCCAGCGCCATCTCGGCGTTCGCGAACGCGGCGCCGCCTCGCGTCACTTTGGCGCCGGTGACCATGATCGTCGCGCCTTTTTGCACGCCGAGCTCCTCGTCCGTGATGAGCTTCACCGCCCGTTTGCCGTCGGGCGTCTGCGAGCCGATGAGCACCGACGCGAGGCCGTGCAGCGTAAGTCCCTTTACCCGATCGACGACTGCGGGCGGCAGATCTTCGTAACGCAGCGCCGCGACCCACTGCGCGAGCTGCCGGCTGAGCGATGTCATGAGATTCTCCTGTAGTCTCGGCGCGACAGCGTACCCGAGCCGCGCCGGCGTGTCATTGCGCGCGTGTGCGGCTCCGTGCTTATATCGGCTTCGACCGAAACACTTCCAGAGGATAGCCATGCGCTTTCATGCGTTGATCGCTGCGTTGATCGCGACCGTGGGTGTCGCGCAAGCACAGACCTTTCCCGTGCGCCCCATACGCCTCGTCGTGGGCTTTGCGCCCGGCGGGTCGACCGACGTGACCGCGCGCATCGTCGCCGAGCGCCTGAGCACCGCGTTCGGACAGCAGATGCTCGTCGATAATCGCACCGGTGCCGGCGGCAACATCGGCGCCGACATCGTCGCGAAGTCGAGCCCCGACGGCTACACCGTGCTGCTGGCGACGACCGGGGTCATGTCGTTCAACGATTATCTGTATGCGAAGCTGCCGTACGACGCGTTCAGGGATCTCGCGCCCGTGACGCAGATCGGATCGCTGCCCCTCATACTCACCGTGCCTGCGTCGTTGCCGGCCAAGAACATCAGGGAGCTGGTCACGCTCGCGAAAGCGCAGCCCGGAAAATATTCCTTCGGCTCGTCGGGCGTCGGCGGCGCGACGCACGTCACTGCGGAGCTTTTCAAAGCGCTCGCCGGGATAGACATCGTGCACGTGCCGTATAAAGGCAGCGGACAGATGATGGCGGATCTCGTCGGCGGGCAGGTGCAGATCGCGTTCGACCAGATCTCGTCGTCGATCGGTTTCGTCAAGAACGGCAAGCTGCGCGCGCTCGGCATCACGACCGCGAAGCGCTCCGATCTGCTGCCCGAGCTGCCCACGATCGCCGAAGCGGGCGTTCCCGGATACGAAGCGACGTCGTGGAACGGTTTCGCGGTGCGTGCAGGCACCCCGCGCGGAACCATCGATCGCCTCCAGCAGGAGACTCGCAAGGCGATCACCACGCCGGCGGTGAGAGACAGGCTTTTCGAGCTCGGCATCGAGCCGGTCGGCAGCACGCCTGAAGCATTCGCCGCGCTCGCGAAGGCGGAGCGTGCGAAGTGGATCCCGCTCTTCAGGAAGATCGGCATACAGCCGCAATGAAAGTTTCTATAATCGTCGCGTCTCGACCGGCCTCGGAAGCGAAACGTTAAATGAACCAGTCTGAACTACGCGCGGAACCGCGGGTCCCCGTCAGCTTTACGGGCACCCTGACGCTCGGCGAGAAGTCCGCGGCATGCCTCATCCAGAACATGTGCAGCAGGGGTTTCCTGATCAAGTCGTCGAAAGAGCTGCCGGTCGGCCAGCTCGTGCACCTCACCTGCGAGCTGTACCCGCAGACGCGTATCGAGTGCGAGGTCCAGGTGCGGCACGTCAACCGCGATTGCCTCGGCGCGAAAGTCGTCGCGATGAGTGACGAAGGCCGGACGATCTGCCGGCGCTATCTCCAGGAGCAGGTCGACGCGAGACGGGCCGGAGCCGCTCCGCAACCGCCTGCGCGGTCCTGATCCCCACGTTTTTGCTCCGCAATCCCATGCCATCCCGCACGTGCGCATCCCGCGCCGCTGCCGTATCGCTGCTGTTGGCGCTCGGTGGCTGCCTCGCGGGTCCCCCGCTGCACCCGAGCGCGACGACCTCGCCGCAGATGAGGCCGGAGGTCTTCTTTGCGGGCTCGACACGCGGCGACGGACAGCTCACCGAGCGCGGGCGCGACCCGCGGCCGTTCAAGGTCGCAGGCGAAGGACGCGCGGAGCCCGACGGGAGCTTCCGCCTCGACCAGACCGTCACGTTCGCCGACGGCGAGGTGCGCACGCGCACGTGGCGTTTACGGCGAGTGGACGACACGACGTATACGGGAAGCGTGAGCGACGCGGCCGGGGAAGTGACGGGGGACGTCGACGGCAACGTCTTTCACGTGCGCTATCTGATGCGCAAGCCCGCGGTGTACATGGAGCAATGGCTCTATCTGCAGCGTGACGGCTGCTCGGTGATCAATTTCGCTGACGTAAGCGTGGTGGGAGTGGCTTGGGCCCGCCTCGGGGAGCGTATCGTGCGGCTCGACTGCGCAAAGTAACCGTCGTAACGAACGACCAGGAGAAGAGAACTTGCAAGTGCAGCGTACCATCGTCCTGACCGGCTGCTGCGTGCTCGCGTTGAGCGCCATCGCGCCCGCGGCCGGCCAGGGCTATCCAACCAGACCGGTGCGGATGATCGTGCCTTTCCCGCCGGGAGGCGGCAACGACATCCTCGCGCGCACCGTCGGCAACCGGCTCACCGAAGTCGTCGGCCAGCAGGTGGTCGTCGACAACCGCGGCGGCGCCGGCGGACTCATCGGCGCGCAGCTCGCCGCCACCGCGATTCCCGACGGCTATACGATTTTTCTCGGCAGCGTCGGCAATCTGGCGCAAATCCCCGCGCTCAAGAGCGACCTGCCGTACCACCCGCTGAAGGATTTCGCCGCGGTGAGCCTGCTCGCCACCTCGGCTTTCGTGCTCGCGGTGCACCCGGCCGTACCCGCAAAATCGGTCAAGGAGCTCATCGCGCTCGCCAAAGCGAGCCCGGGCAAGCTCAACTATGCGTCGGCCGGGCCGGGCTCGTCGCTGCACATGGCTGCCGAGCTGTTCAAGCACGCGACCGCGACCGACATCGTGCACGTGCCTTATAAAGGGGCGAACCCGGCGCTGACCGATCTCATCAGCGGGCGCGTGCAGCTCGTCTTCAGCACGATGCCGCCGGTGCTGCCTCACGTGAGAAGCGGCAAGCTGCGAGGGCTCGGGGTCACGACCGCGAAACGCGCGAGCGCGGCGCCCGAGCTTCCGACGATCGCCGAGTCGGGGGTCGCGAATTTCGAGGTCGCGAACTGGCAGGGCATCGTCGTGCCGGTGAAAACGCCGAAGCCGCTCGTGCAGAAGCTCAACCGCGATCTTCTTGCGACCTTGCAGCTTCCCGGCATGACCGAGTCTCTCGCTGCCCAGGGACTTGAGCCTGCGGCCAGCACGCCCGAAGACTTCGCGGCGCTCGTCAGGCGCGAGATTTCCAAATACACGCAGGTGGTGAAGGTCGCGGGAATCAGGGTGGACTGAAACGCGGCGCGCGCCGCGCGCCCGTCTCGTCCAGCACAGGCGCAGCTGCGCACCGAACCGGAGCCGCGCAGCATCGGCGGGGTGCGCCGGCCCCTGCTCGATTCCGGTTCCTCTATAGTGGCCCCTGTCACCACTCGACGGGGCCGCAATGAATCACCGCATTTCATCCCCACTGCGCGCGGCGGCTGCCGCGGCACTGTTCTTCCTGTGTATTCCCGCGGCATGGCCCCAGCAGTCGACTGCGCCGTCGGCATGGCCGGTGCGGCCGGTGCGCATCATCGTTCCGTTTCCGCCGGGCGGCAGCACCATGGAGATGGTGGTGCGCCTGCTCACGCAGGAGATGCCCAAGTCGCTCGGCCGGCAGGTGCTCGTGGACAACCGTCCCGGCGCCGGGACGGTCATCGGTGTCGAGGTCGCCGCGAAGTCCACCGACGGGCACACTTTCGTCGGCGTCGCCAACAGCTTCACGGTCAACCAGACGCTCGTCAAAGCGCTGCCTTACGACGCGCTGCGCGATCTGCAGCCTGTCGTCCTCATGGCGCGCACGCCGAACGTGCTCGCGGCCCACCCGAGCGTCGCGCCGGCCACGCTGAAAGAGCTCATCGCTTACGCGAAGAAAAATCCCGGCAGGCTCACTTACGCGTCATTCGGCAACGGGACGACGGCGCATTTCGCCGGCGAGATGCTGAAGACCATGGCGGGCGTGCAGATGGTCCACGTCCCGTACAAAGGCCAGGGCCCGGCGCTCGCGGATCTGCTCGCGGGGAACGTCGACGTCATGTTCGGCAACCTGCCCGATTTCCTGCCGCAGATCCGCGCCGGCAAGCTCAAGGCTTACGGCACGACCTTCCTGCAGCGCGTGCCGCAGGCGAGCGACATTCCGACGATCGCCGAGCAGGGCTTTCCGTCATTCGAGACCGACTCGTGGTACGGCATGCTCGCGCCGGTATCGACTGCACCGGAATCGATCGCTCGCATGAACGCCGAGATCAATCGCGCGCTCAGCGAACCCGCGATGCGAAAGATATTCGTCGAACGCGGGCTCGAACCGATCGGAGGAACGCCTGAAAAGCTCGGCGAGCACCTGCGCCGCGAGATCGCGAAATACGCGCAGATCGTGAAGCAGGCGAACATCAGGATCGACTGAAGCCGCGTGCTAAAGTCCGGCGAATCCCACGAGCAGAAAGGCACCGATGTCGGCACTCCCGGTTTTCGAGGCAGGCGGTTACCGCTACATCAACGCGGTGTTCCAGTATTCCGGCGGCGTCGCGGCGCAGCCCGGATTCGAGATCGAGCGCGCACGCTTCGCGAAACCGCTGCCGCTGCGCGATGCCTACGCCGCGGTCGAAGCGTATCTGAAGGGGATCGGTCGGCCGACGGCCGCTTTCGCCGCGTGCGAGCTGCGATCGAAGGAGCCGCTCACCGACCAGGGCTTTGACGATTTCAACCGCGTCTATGTGACGACGCTCGAGCGCTGGGGGATATACCAGGGCGGCGCCGAGCCGGTGAACCCGGTCGCGCGCACCAACGTGTGCCCGATGTACCACAAGCCCGCCGAGCCGGTGATGCACGCCTTCTCGTATACCGTGCCGGTGCAGGACCGGGCCGCGCGCGCAAGCTTCATCACTTCCGGCGGCGGCGAGGCGAGGCCCGGCTCAGGCACTTACCGCGAGCGGCTCGTGCGCGCCGACGATACGTCGCCCGAAGGCCTGCGCGAAAAAGTGAGCTTCGTCGTCGCCGAGATGGAGCGGCGCCTCGAGCTCCTCGGCTTCTCGTGGCGGGATGCGGTCACGACCCAGGCGTATACGGTGCAGAACATCGGGCATCTGGTCGGCGAGCTCCTCGCCGCGCGAGGCGCGTGCGCCGGCGGCCTCGAGTGGCACTACGCGCGCCCGCCGATCATCGGCCTCGAATACGAAATGGACGTGCGGGGCGCGGCGCGGGAGCTTTTGATCTGATCGGAGGGCTGACTCGCACGGCGCTGGATGAACCCGGCAGTTGTCATTGCGAGGAACGCCGTGACGAAGCAATCGCGAGGCGCTCGCGCTTTACGTGCGCCACGAGATCGCCACGTCGCTGGCGCTCCTCGCGATGACAGTCCTGAGTCCCATCGCCGCTAGCGACTCGCGTGGTTTGTCATTGCGAGGAACGCCGTGACGAAGCAATCGCGAGGCGCTCGCGCCTTTCCTCCGGTTCAAACCCCTACAGCGTCGAGGCCTTGCCGGCTTCCATCTCCGGCTTCAGCGCGACCTGCGCCATGTTGATGGCGGCGTAGTAGCTGCAGGTCAGCGTCAGGTCCACGACGCCGCGAGTGCCCAGGAGCGCCTGGGCGGCGCCGAACGTTTCGTCAGGCAGGTTCTTGTCGCGCAGGAGCCTCTGCACGAAGCGCACGATCACCTGTTCGCCGTCGGTCAGCCCGTTCAGCGGCTTGCCGGTGCGTATCGCTTCGATCGTCGTCGGGCTGACGCCGGCTTTCCCGGCCAGCGCCGCGTGCGCCGTCCACTCGATGTCGCTGTTCCACTCGCGCGCGACGACGAGGATCGCGAGCTCTTTCAGGTTCTCGGGGATCGCGCTACGGAACCGCAGCTCGGCGCCCATCGAAGTGAGATAGCCGGCGGCCGGGGGACTGTGCAGCAGCGCGCGAAACTGGAAACCGACTTCCTTTGCGTTGCGGTCGGTCCGGATGCGGTCGTAGATCTCGCGGCCCGCGCCGTCCATCTCTTCGTAGTTCACATAGGGCACGCGTGTCATCAGGGTCCTCCCGGTTTACAGGTTGCGGTTGCCGCGGACATCACCGCTTGTCCGTCTCGCGCTTGTAGTTGTCGTATGACGCATTGGACTGGCTCACGCAGCGCTCGCGATCCTGCATGGACGGCAGCTTTTCGCACTGGTTGCGCTGCCACGCCTGGCCGGTGTTGTAGCCTTGCTCCGAGCTGCACGCCGTCGAGACGATCGCGCTCAGCGCGGCAGTGATCAGGATCGCATGTCGCATGGTGGCTCCTTGATCGCTCAAGCAAAAAACTTCGTGTAGTGCGCGTGGATTTCGTCCGGCATCTCTTCCTGCATGTAGTGGCCGCACGGCAGCGCTTCGAATGCTTCGACGTGAGTCGCGTATCCGCTCCAGATGTCGAGGAACTCGCGCGCGCGCTCGGGCGGGTGTCCGCGCGCGCCCCACAGGAGGAGCAGCGGCATCTCGAGCTTCCTGTCCTTGTCTTCGGTGTCCATCGTGAAGTCGCACGTCGCGGTCGCGCGGTAATCGCGGCACGACCCGGTGATCGTCTTCAACGTATAGCAGCGGACGTACTCGGCCATCGCCGACTCGGTCAGAAAGCCCAGGCCCGTGCCTCCGCGAATGACCATGCGGCTACGCAGGAAGTAGTCGGCCGGCACCGCGCTGATCAGGCGCTCGGGAAAAGGCTCGGGCTGCGCCATGAAAGCCCAGTGCCACGTGCCGATCGCCCAGCTTTTCGTGATGTGCGTCCAGACGTAGTGGTTCGGCACGATATCCATGAGGCACACCTTGAGGATGCGCTCGGGATGGTCCATGCACAGGCGGTGCGTGGTGCGCGCGCCGCGGTCGTGACCCGCGACGTAGAACTTGTCGTAGCCAAGCTGATCCATGATCTCCAGCAGGTCCTGCGCCATCGAGCGAAAGCTGAAGTTGATGTGCCCGGGTCCGGCTTCGGGCAGCGAGCTGTCGCCGTATCCGCGTAGATCGGGAAGGATCACGTGGTAGTGCTGCGCGAGGCGTGCAGCGATCTTGTACCAGCACGTGTGGTTCTGCGGGTTGCCGTGCACGAGCAGGAGCGGCGGACCCGAACCGCCGTGTCGTAAGCGGATTACCGCGCCGCTGGTGCGCACGTCCATGTGCTCGAAGCCTTCGAAGTGCGCAGCGACTTCGGCGCTGCCCCAGCGTGTCGGGTCGCGCCGGTAGTCGTCCGGCGTCGCGGTCGCCATGGTCATCAGGCCCTGCGCCTGTTTCGAATCGCTGCTCAATCGAATCCTCCGACAAAAGTTTGTGTTCTTTTTCCATTGTGTATCCCAGAATCGAGCGCATGCGCAAGAACAACTCGGAGAACGCACGATGGTGTATCACACGTGTGCAGTGACGTTGCTGGCTGCGATAAGCCTTGCGCTCGGCGCCGAGGCGGTGTTCGCCCAGACGTTCCCCGCCAAACCGGTTCGCATCGTGGTCCCATTCACGCCGGGCGGCGCCAATGACGTGATTGCGCGAGTCGTCGCACAAAAGCTCGTGGAGCCGCTCGGCCAGCAGGTGCTCGTGGAGAACCGCGGGGGCGCCGGCGGCGCGATCGGCGCCGAGATGGTGGTGCGCTCGCCTCCGGACGGCTACACGCTGCTCCTCGCGAACCCCGGACCGAATGCGATCAACCCGCTGCTGCAGCCGAAGACCGCGTACGACCCGATCCGCGACTTTACGATGATCACACTGATGGCGGTGTCGCCGCAGGTGCTCGTCATCCATCCGTCGTTACCGGTGCGCTCGGTCCGGGAGCTCATCGCGCTCGCGCGCTCCAAACCGGGGCAGATCAATTACGGATCGTCCGGCACCGGCGCGATCACCCATCTTTCGATGGAGTTCTTCAAATCCCGAACCAAGACGAACCTCGTCCACATCCCGTACAAAGGCGCCAGCGTCGCGTTGACCGAGCTCATCGGCGGACAGGTTTCGGCGATGTTCGCGGCGCTCGGGTCGGTCAGTCCGATGCTCGGCTCGAAGCGGGTCAAGGCGATCGCGGTGGCTGCGAACGAGCGCACGCCGCTGCTGCCGGACGTGCCAAGCATGAGCGAGAGCGGCGTTCCCGATTTCGAAGTGGTGAACTGGTTCGGCATCGTCGGGCCGGCGGGGATGCCGCGGCCGGTGACCGACCGGCTGAACCAGGCGATCAATCGCGTGGTGCAGTCGCCCGACTCGCGCGAGCGCTTCGCCTCGCTCGGTTTCGTGCCGCGCGGCACGACACCCGAAGCGCTCGAGCGTCACGTCAGGTCCGAGATCGCGCGCTGGAGCGGCGTCATCAAGGCGCAGTCGATCACGGCGGAATGAACGGTCGAATCATGGAAAAGCAAGCAATGCCGAAGCTGCAACTCTCGCCCGGCGTCGAGCTCAATTACCGCGTCGACGATTTCACCGACCCGTGGCGCAAGCCCGGGGCCGTGCTTCTGATCCACGGCAACAACGAAAGCGGCCTCGCGTGGTACGGCTGGGTGCCGCATCTCGCACGTCACTACAAGGTCGTTCGGCCCGACATGCGAGGCTTCGGCGATTCGACACCGATGCCGCGCGATTTTCCATGGACGCTCGACGTCGTGATCGACGATTACCTGCGGCTGATGGATGCGCTCGGCATCGAGCGTTTCCACCTCGTCGGCGCGAAGATCGGCGGCGTCATCGGCCGCGCGTTCGCCGCGCGCCATCCGGATCGCGTGCTGACGCTCACCGTCGTCGGCTCGCCGCCGCCGGTGCGCGCCGACCGCGACACGCTGGAGAAGCGCGTGAAGGAAGTCGAGACCCTCGGCATCGAGCATTGGGCCCGCCGCAGCATGGGAAGCCGGCTCGGCAGCGCGTTTCCGAAAGAAGGCGTCGAGTGGTGGATTCGGTACATGGGGCGCACCGCCGTTTCGACGGAGGCGGGTTTCGCCGGGTCGATCAACTTCTCCGACATCACGCAAGACGTCGCGAACATCAGGTGTCCCATGCTCGTGCTGACCACGCTGGAGAGCGGCCTCGCCTCGGTCGACGAGACGAAGGCGTGGCAGCAACAGGTGCCGCATTCCGAGCTCAAAGTGCTGCCGGGCGATTCTTTCCACGTGGCCGCGACCGATCCGGATTCGTGCGCACAGGCGACGCTGGAATTCATCAAACGCCATGAGAACGCGTAAAGCCATGACCTTCATCACAAAGAGCGACACCCAAGCTGTCATCGCGAGGCGCCGGCAAGGGCGCCGTGGCGATCTCGTGGCGCACGAGAAGGGAACGGACGCTCCGGGATTGCTTCGTCACCTCGGTCCTCGCAATAACACCGATCGCGGGCGCGACGCGCTTCTTGCTGTCGTCGCGAGGCGCCGGCAAGGGCGCCGTGGCGATCTCGTGCCGCACGAAAAGCGATCGGACGCTCCGGGATTGCTTCGTCGCACCGCTCCTCGCAATGACACCTATCGCGGGCGCGACGCGCTTCTTGCTGTCATCGCGAGGCGCCGGCAAGGACGCCGTGGCGATCTCGTGGCGCACGAAAAGCGAAGGGACGCTCCGGGATTGCTTCGTCGCACTGCTCCTCGCAATGACACGTATCGCGAGCGCGACGCGCTTCT